>NZ_JBHURF010000018.1:0-209301 GCF_042674125.1 Rhodococcus sp. NPDC056960
CTCCCGGACCGCCGAGGAGATCGGGTTCGCCGGCGTCATGGCCGGACCCCTCGTCCGCTCGTCGTACCGCGCCGGCCGCCTCTACGCCCAGGCGACGGCCCACCACCGCCGCGCACTCGCGGAACCCCTCTCGCATCTCGCAGCAGTTCCCCTGGACAGGAGTGTCGGACCATGATCAACGATTCCGTGATCGAAGATGCGCAGGTCATCGAATTCGCGCGTCGCTGGCTTCCGTACGGCGGCGGCACCACCGGCGATCTCCTCGTCGAATTCGGGATGACCCCAGCGTGTTACGTGGCCCGCCTCGGCAAGATCCTCGCCGGACCGGTCGGTCGCCGGCTCGATCCCCAATTACGTTCAGACCTGAGTCATTTCGTCGCAGTGCGGTCTGCGCGGCGTTAGCCACCGGGTTCGCGTCTCGCCTCACCCGACGACGTGCACGTCGACACCGTCGGCGAACCGATACGGATGAGTGGACAGCACGGGGCCGAGACTCTTCCGGAGGCGGGAGAGCTCGGCACGGACGGCCACAACATGCTCGCGGTCACCGAACAACGACACGCTCAGGGACGCGGCATCGATTCCAGCGGAATCCGTGTCGGTGAGCACGCGCAATATCTGCGCGTGGCGCGGAGAGAGCGCCCGAGTCCAGCTCGTGTCCCCCCGCACCGTCACTCGCGGGGCGTCACCGAGATCGAGTTCCACTCCGATGGTGGTCGGCCTGCCTCCGCGACGCACCAGCCAGCCGTCACCGAGCGGCTCCGGCAGACACAGCCCCAATCCGGGAACCAGCAGCGGCGTGCCGAGGCATGGCGGTGCCACCCGGTCGGGAACGGCCAGCCCACGGGCGTCGGCGACCCAGCCGTGCCGGTCCACCACGAGTGCGGGACCGGCGGTCGCCCCGAGCACCGGTGCCGCGTGACCTCTGAGCTTCTCCAGGTTGACCGTGTGCTCCTGCCACAGCGTGGCCTCGGCCAGCCGGACCGCCGTCTGCACCAGCGCCACCGTCGTCGGATGAACCGACATCGCCGAGCCACTGATGTCGACGACACCGAGGACGTCGCCATTGCGCGGATCGTGCACAGGCGACCCCGTGCACGACCATCCGACATGGGACCGTGCGTAATGCTCTGCCGAGAACAGCTGCACGGGAGCATCTTCCACCAGGGCCGTGCCGATGGAGTTCGTACCCACCGACCCCTCGGACCAGCGGGCGCCTTCCATGAATCCCAGCGCGTCGGCGGCCTTCCGCACGCCGCGCGCCCCTTCCCGCCACAGCACCACTCCGTCGGCGTCCGCGATCACCACGATGAAATTCGCGTCGTCCGCGACCTGGGTCAACGTGTTGCGGAGCTCGGGAAGGACCGATCGCAGGGCAGTGCGAGTCCGCCGGGCCTCGACCTCCGCGTAATCGGCCAGCACCACGTCCTCGCACCGATCGGGACTCACCCCGTCCGCTTGCAGTCGCGACCACGACCGGCCGACGACATCGCGCGGCTGCGCGGGTGGTTGCCTGCCCGACAGCACAGCGTCGTGCACCTGACTCAGCAACTTTGCGTGCCGAGGCAGATCCACGCCCGAGCCGACTGCAGGAAGGCGGTGCCGAACCGAACTGGTAGTGCTCACACAGCCGAGCCTACCGGGGAAGCCGGCGTCTAACCATGCCCCGGGTTCGCCGATTTCGGTTGGGTGCGAACATAATCGACAGCTATGGCGCCTCTGCAATTCTTCGCAACCCTTGAATTCCTGCGGTCGATGATGTGCGACCTTCTTGACAAACCGACCTACTAGAACGTACTAGTTGACGAGCCCGCATCGAGCCACGACGGAGAAGACGCATGAAAATCGGCCTGATCACCGACTCGGTCAGTCACCTGCCCTTCGAGGCAGCCCTCGACCTCGCACAGCAGCACGGACTGAATTCGGTCGAGGTCGCGACGGGAAACTGGTCGGAGGCCCCGCACGCGGACCTCGACGCGCTGGTCTCGTCCACGGAGGCACGCGCCGAGTTCGCCGAGAAGATCACCTCCCGGGGTTTGACGCTGAGCGCTCTGAACGCCAACGGCAACCAACTACATCCCGTGTCCGGCAAGGCGCACGATGCCGTCGTCCGTCGGACCATCGAGCTCGCACACGCACTCGACGTCCCGACCGTCGTCCTCATGTCCGGACTGCCGGGCGCGAAAGGCGACAGCAGCCCCAACTGGATCACGACGGCGTGGCCCCCGGAGAACCTCGACGTCCTCGCCTACCAGTGGGACGACGTCGCGATTCCCTACTGGAAGGAGCTTGCGGCGTTCGCCCGCGACCACGGCGTCAAGCTCGCGGTCGAACCCTGCGGCGGCCAGCTGGTCCACAACGTCTCGACGATGCTGCGGCTGATCGACAGCGTGGGCGACGACGCGGTGGGCGCGAATCTCGACCCTTCTCACCTGATGTGGATGGGCGCCGACATCCCCACCGTCATTCGCGCACTGGGCACGTCGATCCTCCACGTGCACGCCAAGGACATTCGCATCAACACGTGGGCCGCGCAGCGTGACGGGCTCCTCGACACCGTCCCGGTGACCGAGCCGCTGGGGCGGGCCTGGAACTACGTCACGCTCGGTCTCGGTCACCCGGACGGGGCCACGTTCTGGGCGGATTTCGTCTACGCCCTTCGCGCGGCCGGCTACGACGGCACCCTCAACATCGAGCACGAGGACGCTCTCGTCAATTCACTGGAAGGCGTCGGCCGCGCTGCCGACCTCCTGAAGCAGGTTGCCCTCGTCGAGCCACCCGACTGGACTCCCGCGAACGTCTGACGACATGATCTTGCCTTGTCCGAATGTCTTAACATAGGCTGCAACGATGAGTGTGAAGATCGGGATCGTCGGATACGGGTTGGGTGGCCGCTACTTCCATGCGCCGTTCGTCGAGGCTGCAGAGGGAATCACGCTGGGCGGCATCGTGACCCGATCGCCGTCCCGAATCGCCGAGGCCACCGCCGACTTCCCCGACGTGCCGGTGTTCGCGAGTCTCGGCGAACTGATCGACTCGGGGGTCGACGCCGTCACGATCACCACCCCACCGCAGACCCGGCGCGACCTCGTGCTCGCGGCCGTCGGGCGGGGTGTGCACGTGGTGGCCGACAAACCGTTCGCACCCGACGTCGGCACGGCCCGTGAGATGATCACCGCCGCCGACGACGCCGGCGTGCTGCTCGGCGTGTTCCACAATCGCCGGTACGACGCGGACATCCGCACACTGAAGTCGGTGCTGCCGCGACTCGGGGACATCTGGCGCGTCGAATCGCACTTCGACCTGGACGGCGCCGACACACTCGAAGCCGGCCCGGCCGGCGGGTTGCTGCGCGACATCGGCGCGCACGTCGTCGATCAGGTGCTGTGGCTGTTCGGTCCGGCGGAGCGAGTGGACGCGCACCTCGACTACGTCGAGCTTCCCGAGGGGCGCACCGACACCGGCTTCGTCGTCAACATCACCCACCGCAGCGGGGTCTACTCGACCGTCTCGTCGACCAAGATCAACCACCTCGACGGGCGGCGGTTGCGCGCGTTCGGGAGCCTGGGCAGCTACGTCGCGGACGGGACGGACGTCCAGGCGCAGGCGCTCTTCGCGGGAACCCGACCGGTCGACGATCCCACCGGTTGGGGCTATGAGGCGCGGGAGCGGTGGGGTGTTCTGCGCACCGCGGACGGGGCGGAAACGATCCCGTCGCAACAGGGTTCATATCAGGACTACTACACGCAGTTCGCGGCCGCCGTTGCCGGCGCCGGCGAGCAGCCGGTACCGGCCCGCGCCGCACTCGGCACCATCGCCGTGCTGGCGGCCGCGCGGGAAGCGGCGGAGACGGGCCGTTCGGTCGCGGTGCCGCCCGTCGACTGAACTGTCCGAACCGTCGCGACGGACTGCGCGTCAGCCCACCTGTTCTTCGTCCGCCGCACCGGCGGCGTCTTCGGAGGCGCGGCGGTCGAGGCGCTCGGCGTGGGACACCGCGGCCTCGAGGTGCCGGTCGGCGGTGGTCAGGTCGAGGCGTGCGTCGCTGAGACCGTCGATGACCTCGATGAGTGCGGCGTCCTCGGCGACACCCTGCGAGCGCCCGCCTCTCGCGTCGAATTCCTCGGTCAGCTCCTTCATCCGCTGAATGAGATCGTGCAGATCGGATCGCAGCTGTTCCGCCTGCCTGGCCAGATCGGATCCGCTCATGCTTACCTGCACTTCCTCGCCAGGGGTACACACACCGTCGGTTTCACGGTAGGCCAGGCCCATCCCGGCCGGGGCCGAAACCGCACGCCCGTGGCCGCGCGGTCGAGTCACTCCCCGCCCGCGAGCCGGTTCTCGACGCGATCGAACCAGTCGAGAACCGCGCGCTCGTACACGATCCCGAAGTCGAGGGTGGCCATGGCATAGCGGTTCGATCCGTGTGTTTCGGCGTCACGCTCGTACTCGGCGAGCTGACGCTCGTGGGCGGAGCGGTGCACGCCGAGCATCGCGAACAACCGCTCGGGCGGAAGGTGCGCGCCGAACGCGACGGTGAGCAACAAGGGATAGCGGATGTTCTCCGGGCCGGGCTCCCGGTCGATCCAGTCCGCGAATGCCCGGCGCCCCTCCTCGGTCAGCGTGTAGGGCTTGCGCTCGCGGGCGCCCCGCTCCCCCGCCTCGATCAACCCGGCCCGCTCCATCGCCGCGAGCTCCCGGTACACCTGACTGGTCGTGATCGACCAGAATTTGCCGATGCGCTCCTGCGCGGTCACCACCAGGTCCCACCCCGTCTTGGATCCCTCGTGCAGAAATCCGAGCAACGATGCCGCGGTGGCATTGAGAGGGCGTTCAGCCATGGCACGGTCCTTCGCACGGTAGGGGTTGACATTCCACTGTGTCATATCAATGATGGCAATAACGACATTCCACAGTGGAATGTCACCGCCGAGGAGGTTCCGATGGCGTACACCGACAGCATCCGGATATCCGATTCCGAACGTGAGCAGATCGTCGGTGAACTCGGCCGTCATCTCACCGCGGGCCGGCTGACCATCGGCGAGTTCGACCAGCGGGTCGCGCAGGTGTACCGGTCGATCACCCGGCACGAGGCGCAGCAGGCACTGGTCGACCTTCCCGCCCAGGCCGCTGCACCCGTGCCGACGCCGAAACCGACGGCACCGGCACGTCCGGCACTCCGGCGACTACCGGCGCATCAGCAGATCGAGTGGCTCGCCTGGCTTGCCGCCGGAACCGTCAATCTCGCGATCTGGGGAATCATCTCGGTTGCCACCGGCACCATGCCCTACTTCTGGCCGGTGTGGGTGATCGGCCCGTGGGGGCTGGTCCTACTGGGTCGGACACTACTCGGCGTCGAGGGCACGTGCGGCGCGATCGCGAGCGCCGTGCGGGGCGACCGACTGCGGGTCACCGCGCGAAGCTGACCCGCGACGGGACGAGACGGCTTCTGCCGCAGCTCAATCCGCTCCGGCGACGCCCGGGGTGACGATGCCGTGGTCGAAGGCGTACACGATCGCGGCCGCGCGGTCGCGGAGGTCGAGCTTGACGAAGATGTGCCCGACGTGACTCTTCACGGTCACCCCCGAGATGCCCAGTTGCCGCCCGATCTCGCCGTTGCTGTGCCCACGCCCGACGAGCGCGAGCACAGTTGCCGAGCCCGGTGGCCCGCGTGTCACCGGCCCCGGGGACCGGACGGGCCACGATCTCCGCGTGATTCGAGCCGATGTGGCCCGCACCAATACTAAGCTAGTACGTTCTAGTTTCAGACCGTAGAACTCGTGAGATCATTGGTCGAGAGCGGCCGCGAACGGACAGCGCGAGCCCCAGAAGACAAGGAGCCGTGCACGTGGCCGAACCGGTAGTGGGGTCGACCGGTGGCGCCCGTCCGACGATGGGCGATGTCGCGCGAGAGGCAGGCGTCTCCACCGCGCTCGTCTCGATCGTGATGCGGGGCGTTCCCGGCGCCAGCGAGGCAACCCGCCGGCGCGTGCTCGAGATCGCCGACGGCATGGGCTACGTGCCGGACCGCCGCGCGCAGAAACTGCGGCAGGCCAGTTCCCGGCTCCTCGGAGTGGTGTTCGAACTGCAGCAACCGTTCCACGGCGACCTCGTCGAGCAGATCTACGCGGCGGCGTCACGGCGCGGATACGACGTCATGCTCAGCGCGGTCGCGCCGAGCCGCGCCGAGCAGGTCGCGGTGCAGGCGCTGATGCGGGAGCGCTGCGAGGCCGCGATCCTTCTCGGATCCCGATTCGACGCCGACGCGCTCGGTGAACTGGCCGACCGCGTGCCCGCTCTCGTCGTGGCGCGGTCGAGCGGCCTGCCCGGGGTCGGCGCCGTCCGTGGCGACGACGTCGCCGGCATCACCCTCGCGGTCGACCACCTCGCCGAACTCGGGCACCGGCGTATCGCCCACATCGACGGCGCCGACGCACCCGGCGGCTCGGACCGCCGGGCCGGCTTCCTGGCTGCGATGGACCGGCACGGGCTGTCGGCGACGGCAACGGTCGTGAGCGGTGGTCCCACGGAAACCGAAGGCGCACAGGGAATGCAGGAACTCCTGGAAATGTCCGCTCCCCCGACCGCCGTCGTCGCCTTCAACGACCGGTGCGCCACCGGCGTGCTGGACCTCCTGGTCCGCCGCGGCCTGAACGTACCCGAGGACATCTCCGTCGTCGGCTACGACGACTCTCGTCTGGCGAGGATTCCGCACGTGCAGATGACGACGATCTCCCAGGACGCCACGCAGATGGCCGACGCCGCCGTCGACGGCGCGCTGGCCCAGATCGCCGGGAACGAGGCCGTCGACCTCGTGCTCGCCCCGCACCTGGTGAGGCGAGCGACCACCGGCCCCGTCTCGGGCTAGCCGGAATCAGGATTTCGGTCGGCGAGAAGCGTGTTCACGAAACCACGAGTGCTCGCCGTCTGCGGTCGGCCGGCCACCTGGACGAGCGAGATGGTGCGGTCGACTCTCGGGTGCAGGGGTATATGGACGAGACCGGCGAACGAGATCATGGGAAGCACCAGTTCCGGCACCGCGGTGACCCCGAGCCCGGCGGCGGCCAATCCCGCTACCGCACCGATGTTTTGCGCCTGCATGACCGGACCGAGTTCGATGCGAGCATCCTCGACGGCCCGGCGGACGGGCGCCGCGATACTGCTCTCGGGACCGAACGCGATGAACGGCTGCCCGGCGAGATCCGCCCATCGGAGCGCCTGTCGACCAGCGAACGGATGCGACGGCGCGACAGCGCAATAGAAGGAGTCGCTCGTCAGAACGTCCTGGCGCAGACCGGGCAGAACCCCCGACGTGGTAACCAGGGCGAGATCGACGGTGCCCGAGTACACGGCATCGAGAACCTCCTGCCGCAGTCCGTCCCGAATCTGGAGGCGCACGTCGGGGTGCCGCTCGCGGAAGTGCACCACGTAGGGCGGAAGGAATGTGGCCGCGAGCGACGGCAGGCACGCCACCGTGACGATTCCGCGGTCCCCGGTGACGAATCGCTCGATCTGGGTGAGTCCGTCGTCGAAGTCGTGGAGCATCCGCCGGGCGTGCTCGATGATCTCGTGCCCGTGTGTGGTCAGCTCGACGCGGCGAGTGGTGCGATCGAACAGCGTGACGTCGAGTCTGCGCTCGGCCTCGGCGACCGAGCGGCTCAGCGAGGACTGCGACACGTCGAGCGCGTGGGCCGCCGACGTGAAGCTCGCGTAGTCGGCGATGGCGACGATGCTCCTCAGGTGAGAGATCCCGAGATTGATGCTCATGCGCATCAGTATGGCCGGTATTCATGCGCTGGCGAGTCGCTCCACGGCTCTCGGCTGCACCCATGCATTCATGAGTTGAAATCATGAATCGATCGCCCATTGATATTTGACGCGCAATTGTGAGCCGCGCGACACTGAGACTCCGTTTCGAAGGAGGTCACATGGTTGCCGCGCTCGGCTTCGCCACGATCGCTTGTTTCCTGGCGCTCGCGTTCAGCCGACGGGTCTCGGTGCTCGTCGCGCTGATCCTCGTCCCCATCGCGTTCGCCATCGTGGGCGGCTGGGCACCCGACCTCGGGGAGATGGTGGGCGACGGTCTGCTGAAGGTCGCGCCCGTCGCGATCATGATCGCCTTCGCGGTGCTGTACTTCAGCCTGATGGTCGACGTGGGACTGTTCGATCCCGCGATCCGCCGGATCGTCGGATGGGCCGGGGGCAACCCCACCAAGATCGCCGTCGGGACCGCGGTGCTGACCCTGCTCGTCGCACTCGACGGCGACGGCACCTCGACCTTCCTCATCACGATCTCGGCTCTGCTCCCCATCTACCAGCGGCTCGGGATGCGCCCGGTCGTCCTGACCGGCATCGTCTGCCTCGCCGCGGGTCTCATGAACATGATTCCGTGGGGCGGCCCGACCGTCCGCGCCATGGCGGCGCTCGACCTGACCAGCGCCGACATCTTCACGCCGGTTCTGCCCGCCATGGGGGCCGGCGTGCTGTGGGTCCTGTTCGCCGCCTACATGATCGGCCGCACGGAACGGAAGCGGCTCGGCGTCACCGAACTGACGGCTCCCGGCGGCGGTGGCCCCGGAACGCCACACGTGTCCGACGCGCCGGTCCGCACCGGCCGCCAGCGCGCGGTGATGGCGTTCAACACGGTGCTCACTCTCGTCCTGATCGTGATCCTGCTGTTCCAGCTCGTGCCGCTCGAGGTGGCATTCGCCATCGCATTCGCGCTCGCGCTCGCCGTCAACCGCCCGAAGTGGGCCGACCAGCAGGCCCTGTTCGCGAAACACGGCGGCAACGTCACCATGGTCGTGATGATGATCCTCGCGGCCGGCGTGCTCACCGGCATCCTCAACGGCACCGGGATGATCACCGCGATGGCGGAAACCTTCGTCTCCTGGATTCCGCAGTCCGCCGGCTCCCTGATCCCCGTCATCACCGCCGTCACGTCGATGCCGCTCAGTCTGGTCTTCACCCCGGACGCCTACTACTTCGGCGTCGTACCGGTGCTCGCGGAGACCACCGCATCGTTCGGGGGCGACCCGGCGGAGATCGGCCGCGCCGCAATCCTCGGGCAGATGACCACCGGTTTTCCGCTCAGCCCGCTCACCGCCGCGACGTTCATCCTGATCGGACTGAGCAAGGTCGAGCTCGGCAAACACCAGCGTTTCATCTTCGGCTGGGCCTTCGGGACCACGATCGTCATGACCGTCGTGGCGCTGTTCACCGGCGCCCTCTCGCTGTAGTCGCCCACAAGCAAAGGACTTCGAGCACGTGACACCATCGAGCACCACCCGCGGCAACGCCTCGCGGAGCGTGCGACTCGGCGCAGGATCCGGATTCTCCGGGGACCGCATCGACCCTGCCGAGAAACTCGCCCGCCGCGCCGACCTCGACTACCTGATCTTCGAATGCCTCGGCGAACGCACCGTGGCCGCCGGGAACTCGCGCCGCCTCGAGAACCCGGACGCAGGATTCGATCCGCTGCTCGCCGCACGCATGCGCGCGGTTCTCCCGCACACACTCGCATCCGGGACCACGGTGATCACCAACGCCGGTGCCGCGAACCCGCTCGCCGCCGCGAAGCTGGTCACCGGTATCGCGTCTCGATCCGTCGACCGAGACGTGCGCATCGCCGCGGTCACCGGCGACGCGGTACTCGAACAGGTGCTGCGCCACGACCCAGTCGTGTGGGAAACCGGGAAACGACTGTCGGAACACGACGAGATGCTCGTGTCCGCGAACGCGTACATCGGGGCGGAGGCCGTGATCCCCGCGCTCAAGCTGGACGCCGACGTCGTCGTCACCGGCCGTCTGGCCGATCCCTCCCTCTACGTCGCCCCGCTCGCCCACCACTTCGGATGGGACCTGGCCGACCACGACATCATCGGCGCCGCCACCGCAATCGGGCACCTGCTCGAGTGCGCCGGCCAGCTCACGGGCGGGTACTACGCGGATCCCGTCACCAAACCGGTGAAGGGCATGGCCGATCTCGGGTTCCCGTTCGCCGACGTCCTCGCCGACGGATCGGCGACATTCGGCAAGCTCGACGGATCCGGCGGCATCCTCACCGAACGAACCTGCGCCGAGCAACTCCTCTACGAGGTGGGCGATCCCACCTCGTATCTGACGCCGGACGTCACCGCGGACTTCGGCAACGTGTCGTTCACCGGTGTCGGACCCGACCGGGTCGCCATCACCGGTGCAACGGGGCGCCCGCGCCCACAGCAGCTGAAGGTCACCCTCGGCTTCCGCGGAGGCTGGCTCGGTGAGGGGCAGATCAGCTACGCGGGCCCGCGCGCCTACCCTCGCGCCCAGCTCGCGGCGGACATCGTCACCGAACGACTCGTCGACGTGCACGGTTTTCCCGAGGACGCCGTCTCCGTCGAATACATCGGCGCCGGTGCGGCTTTCCGCGGGCTCGACACGGACACCGACGCCCACGAGGTGCGGGTGCGGGTCGCCGCCCGCGCCCGAACCCGGGAGGAAGCCGATCTCGTCGGCTGGGAGGTGGAGAGCCTGTACACCAACGGACCGGCTGGCGGGGGCGGGGCCCGACGCTCGTCGACCGAGGTACTCGCGATCCGCTCGTGCACCCTCCCCCGCGATCTCGTGTCCACCCGCGTCCATCTCACGGAGGTTCCGAAATGACGACGCCCGCAACCGTTCAGCGAGTCGACGCACTCGCCGACGTCCGTGCCGGCGACAAGGGCGACACCCTCATCGTCGCCGTGCTGGCCCGCGACCGCGCCGCCTACCGTCATCTCGAACCGGTCCTGACGGAGGACGTCGTCGCCGCCCACTACGGGGAACTGGTCACGGGGCCCGCCCGGCGCACCGTGCAGCCGAACCTGATGGCGATGGTGTTCGAGTTGCCCGGCGTTCTCGGCGGCGGCGTCACCGGTTCACCCGTGCTCGACGGGCACGGCAAGACGCTGGGCTACCACCTGCTCAGCCTCGAAATCTGATGCGCTATGCGGGATTACGGTCCCGCGATGCGGCCAGGGTGGCCGCCAGCGCCGGACGGTCGAGCTTGCCGCGCGGGGTCCGCGGCAGACTGTCGACCACGAGAACCTGCACCGGCATGCTCGGGCTCGGTAACGTGGCCCGCAGGTGCCGCCAGATCTCGCCGGAACTCGGCTCGGCGCCGTCCACGACGATTGCGGCGGCCGGCGCCTCGCCCATCCGGCTGTCGGGCACGCCGATGCACGCCGCCTCCACGACGCCGGGAAGCGCGATCAGTGCGGCTTCGACGGCGGCGGGTTCGACGTTGAGACCCGCCCGGATCACCGTGTCGGTGGCGCGGCCGAACAGGTGCAGACTGCTGCCCACCACCCGGCCGCGGTCGCCGACCGTCATCCACCCGTCGGAAGGTCCGTCCACCACACCGTCTTCGGTGAGGTACCCGTCGAACAGCATGTCGCTGCGCACGTGGACCAGACCGTCGCGGATCTCCACGTCGACACCGTCGAACAATTCGCCCGCCGAATGCTCGTCGTCGGCGCCGAGTCCCCGGTCGAACGACACGAAGCTCAATTCGGACGCTCCGTAGAAGTGCACGAGCGACGCATTGGGCAGCGCCTCCTGCAGCGCCTGCCGCCCCGAGCGCGGCCACCGGGCGGCCGAGGACAGCACCTCCCGGACACTGCCGACCGTCCCGATCCCCGACCGCACCACGTCCCACGCGATGGTCGGTACCGAATACAGATGTGTCGGAGCGTCGAGCAACGACTGCGTGACCGGGCGCAGGTCCACCGTCGCGCCGCGGGTGAGGGCGTGCAGCGCGCCGTACAGGAAATGCGTGTGGTCGAGGACTCCGGGCACCGACACCCGGTCCCGCCCGGCGATGTCGAACGTCCGGTCGGAGCGATCGAGGGTGGTGGCCCACGACCTCTGGTTGCGCACGAACAGCTTCGGCTCACCGGTGGTGCCGGAGGTGATGCCGACCAGCAACTCGGCGCCGGGATGTGCCCGGCGTGCGATTCCGTCGGATTCCAGGCTGCCGGCGGTCTCGATGGTGCCGTCGAATCCCAGTCTCCGAAGCCGCGTGTGCTGGTTGGGTGCGGCCACCACGGCACCCGGCTTCGCGAGTTCGAGTACCCGGGTCAGCTGCGCGGGCAGCAGGTGCCGGTGCAGCAGCACCACACTGACGCCCGCATGCATCGCCGCCGTGACGGCGACCAGCGACCCGACGTCGGACGTCGGCAGCACGGCGAGCCGGTCCATGCCGTCGAGCCCGGCCGCGGTCCGTTCGACGCTCGCCCAGAATCGGCCGTAGTCCACGGTCTCCCGGGCGGACACCACCGCGACGGTGTCCGGGTTCTCGGCCGCACGCACCGCGATCCGCTCGGGGAGCAACTCAGTCATCGTCCACTCCCCGGGCGACGAGGGCGTCACCCATCGCGTCCGCGGTCCGCAGCGCACGGACCAGAACGGGTGTGGCGAGCGCCGTCATCGACCACTGCAGCCCGCGGGCCTTGCGGGCCTGCGCCACCTCCTGCACGATCCCGGTGAGCAACGGGATGCACCGGATCGCCAGTGCGAGCAGGAGTCCGATCCGATCCGGATCGACCCCGAAGCGGCGCAGCGGCCCGAGTGCGCGCGACACGGTGTCGAGCATGTCCGTCACCCGGGTGGTGAGCGTGACCAGGGCCGCGAGCGCCACCGAGATCAGCAGCACCCCGCACACGACGACGGCACGCGCGGGCGAGGTGATCCACACCTGGAACACGGCGATGATCAGCAACATCCACACCACCGGCCGCAACTGCGCGACCGCGACGGTCCACGGGATGCGGGCCACGGCGAACAGCAGGCCCACCACCACGACGACGACACCGACCTCGAGGGGGGTGCGCACGAACACGGTGGCCGCCAGGATCGACGCGATCAACATCACCAGCTTCAGCCCGGCCGGCATGCGGTGCACCAGCGAGTCGCCCGGTCGGTACAGGCCGATCATTCGACCAACTGACGGTAGGCGGGGACGGCGTCGTCGGGGCTGCCGTCGAACGCGACGAGACCGTCGTCGATGACGATGACCCGCTCGAAACTCTCCAGCAACGCCAGTTGATGCGTCACGACGATCACCTGCTGATCCATCGAATCGAGCGCGTCGGCGACCACGCGGGCGTTGCGCAGATCCAGCAGCGTGGTCGGCTCGTCGGCGATGATCACCTCGGGCCTGCGGATGAGGACGGCGCCGATCGCGAGCAACTGCTTCTGCCCACCGGACAGCAGGTGCGCGGGATGCTCGGCGTGCTTGTCGAGCCGGAACCGGACCAGGATCTCCTCGACGCGGGCCGCGATCTCCTGTTTGCTCAGACCGGACCGGCGCAGCGAGAACGCCAGGTCCTCGGACACCGTGGGCATGACGATCTGGGTGTCGGGGTCGGTGAACACGAACCCCACCTTGCGCCGCACGTGCGCACCCTTCTTCGCGGCGTCGACGCCGTCGACCGTGACGGTGCCGGACGTGGGTTTCAGCAACCCGTTGATCATCCGCGCCAGCGTCGACTTGCCGGAACCGTTGGATCCGATGATGCCGACGCGGCGCTCCGAGAACCGCAGGTCGACGCCGCGCAGCACCTGGCGGTCACCGAAGGCGTGGCTCACCGAGTCGAAGACGATCTCGCTCACGACACGCGCTCCACCAACATGGCGATGCCCTGGCCGCCGCCGATGGCGCACGCCGCCAGCCCCAGTGCGGGCCCGTTCTCCCGCAGCATCTGACTTGCCAAGCGCACCAACAGGATCGCCCCCGACGCACCCCACGGGTGTCCCATCGCGATGGCGCCGCCCTGCGGGCAGATCACGGATTCGTCCAGCCCGAGTTCGTCCGATACGGCCAGCACCACCGACGCGAACGCCTCGGTGATCTCCACGACGCCCAGATCGGCCACGTCGTGTCCGGTTCTCTTCAGGAGTTTGCGGATCGCGGGCACCGGGCCGAGGCCGGGCAGCGCCGGATCCGATCCCGCGACGGCCGAGCCGAGTACCCGCAGCGCCGGCAGTCCGGCCGCCAGTGATTCGGTGGTCACCGCCAGCACCGCGGCGCCGTCCGAGATGCCGCACGAGTTGCCTGCCGTGGCCGTGCCGCCGGCGCCGAAGCTGGGGCGCAACCGCGCGAGCCGGGCCTCGGTCATGCCGGCGCGAATTCGCTGATCCTTCACGAGGTCGCCGATCGGCACGATTTCCGACGAGAAGTCGGCCGCGGCCGCGAGGGTGTGCGACCGCGCCGCGTACGCGTCCTGCCGTTCCCGGCTGATGCCGTGGGCCCGCGCGAGATCGTCCGCGGCCACCCCCATGTCGGGATCGGGAAAATCCTGTGGCGCAAAGGGGGCACGGGTGTAGCGCACCGGATCGGCGCCCGCGACCGGCGGCCAGAACCGCCACGGCGCGGTGCTCGCCGACTCGACGCCACCCGCCAGGATCAGGTCGTCGGCGCCGCTGCGCACGCGCAGCGCGGCCTGCATCACCGCATCGAGCCCGGAACCGCACTGCCGATCGACGGTGACCCCCGGAACGTCCACACCCAGCCCCGCCCGCAGGGCCGCGACCCGCGCCGGGTCACCGCCCGGTCCGAGGCAGTTGCCGAGGACGACGTCGTCGACCTCCGCCTCGATCCCCGCCCCTCGCAGCGACGACAGGACGTCGCGCAGGACGGGGGCCGCCAGATCGGTGGTGGTCAGGTCGGCGAACCCGTGCCCGGCATTGCCGATCGGCGTCCGACGCGGCGCCACCAGTACAGGGACAGAGCTCATGCCAGCAAGTCTCTCACTCGACCCCGGGCGACCTTGCCACTGGCGGTGCGGGGCAGCGACTCGATCCGCACCCAGCGGCGGGGCATCGCTTCCTTCGTCAGCACCCGGCGCGCCCGCGAGCGAACGTCCTCGATTTCTGCGGTGCCGTCGAGTTCGACCACGGCGGTGACCGTCTCACCGAGCACCGAGTGCGGCGATCCGACCACGGCGGCCGCGCCGACACCGTCGACGGTTTCGAGGATGCGCTCGACGTCCTCGGCGACCACCGTGGTGCCGCCGACGTTGATCGCGGATTCGCCCCGGCCGCGGACCGTCAGCTCACCGTTCGGACCGAGTTCCGCCAGGTCGCCGACACCGAACCAGTCCGGGGCGCCGATCACGCTGTACGGGGAGCGGACGTACAGCAGGCCGTCGCGGATGTCGGCGTGGACGCCGTCGAGCAGCCGCAGCGGTTCGGGAACCCGCCGCGCGGCCACGAGGGAGAGTTCCGCGGCGCCGTAGTACTCGACGATCTCGATTCCGTCCGCCACCGCGCGGGCGCCGTCGTCCAGGGCGGTGCCGGCGACGACGGCCGTGCGCAGCTTCGGGGCCTTCCCCACCACCTCCCGGAGAACGGCGGGGACGGCGTGCACCACCGTCGCCTCCGACGGATCGTCGGTGACGCACGCGCCGCACCACAGCGCGTGCACCGCGCCGAACAGGTGCATCGTGGCGTGCAGCGGGCCGGTGATCAGCACACGGTCCGCGGCGTTGATGCCGGTGATCGCGGTGAAGGCCGGGAAGCTGTCGAACCACGACGCCGCGGTGCGTGCGAGGGGACGGGGCCTGCCGGTCGAGCCGGACGTGGCCACCAGCAGAAAGGCCGACGGCGGAATGTCCGTGCGGTCGGGGCGGGCTTCCGGGTTCTCGACGATCACCGCGGTGCCCCGCCGCGCGGCGGCGCAGACGCGGATCAACGCGTCCGCAACCGGCAACTCGGACGCGTCGGAGACGGATGAGCCTGCGCCGTGCTCGTCGATCCACCGCTCGATCGCACGGTCGAGCTGGGCGTACGTGTATGTGCGACCGCCGACGTCGAGGGCGGGCTGATCGCCGGCGCCGCCGAGTTCGGAACTCACGTACGAATCAGGCCGGGGTACGCGCGGTGCACACTCTTGGCGACGACGGTCGCGACGACGACCTTCAGCAGGTCACCCGGGATGAAGGCGAAGTTGGTGGTGATGGCGGCGCCGACACCCAGATCGGTGCGGAGCAGCAGTCCGACGGTGCCGAAGGCGTAGATGACGACGATCCCACCGAGGGCGTTGATCAGCAGACCGGGAACGACCGGGTACTTCGGCAGGATGCGGGCGGTGAGGAACCCGATGACCAGCGTCGCGGGAATCCAGCCGACGAGGTATCCGGCACTGGGCCCGGCGAGCGCCGTCAGTCCGGTGCGGCCACCGGACAGCAGCGGCAGACCGATCAGGGTCAGCGCGAGGAAGACCGCGACGGCGGCGGTGCCCTTGCGCGCCCCGAGGACCGCGCCGGCCAGGATGACGCCGAGGGTCTGCAGCGTGATCGGCACGCCGCTGAATCCGACGGTGATGGCACCGGGCAACCCCAGGGCGGCGATCAGCGCGGCGAACACCGCGATCTGCGCCATGTCCCGAGCCGAAATACCGAGCCTCGACACCCGAGCACTCCCCACATCTGTCACGACGACTCCTCTTGCTGCACACTTGAACGACGTTCAAGATAGCAGGTCGACGGCTCCCGCGGTGGGTCGGACTCCGCGACCGCCGCCGTCGTCGGGAGGTGTGCGCGCCCCGGCCCGTGCCGCGCCGATGCCCGCCGCGACCACGAAGCCGATCCCGGCCACGGCCCACTTATCCGGAACCTGGTGCAACACGACGAGCCCGATGATCAGAGCGAACGCCGGTTCGAGGCTCATCAGGGTCCCGAACGCCGCCGTGGTGAGGCGTCGCAGGGCGAGCATCTCCAGGGTGAACGGCACGACCGGCAGCAGAATCGCCAGACCCAGCCCGAGGAGCAACAGTTCGGGTGTCATCTGTCCGAGCATCGACGGTCCGCCGACCACGGTCGCGACCACACCGGCGACCGGCATCGACACCGCCAGCCCGCTGATACCGGCGACCTCGTCGCCCACCCGCTGGGTCAGCACGATGTAGAGCGCCCAGCACCCGGCCGCACCGAGGGCGAACAGAACTCCGACGAGATCGACTCCCCCGGCCCACGGCTGCGTCAGGAGCACGACACCGACCGCCGCCAGCGCCGGCCACGTCAGGCGGCCCCGCCCGTGCAGGACCGCGACGCCGAGGGGACCGAGAAATTCCAGCGCACTCGCGGTGCCGAGCGGTATCCGCTGCACCGCCGCCATGAACAGCAACGTCACCGCCGCCGTCACCACTCCGAGCAGCACACAGGCCACGAGGGACGACCGCGTGAACGCCCTCGGGCGGGGACGCACGATCACGACCAGCAGAACCCCGGCCCACGCCAGACGCAGCCAGGCGGCGCCCTCGGCACCGACGCGATCGGACACGCCCACGGAGATCGCGAGCCCGATCTGCACGCACAGCATCGACGTGAGCGCCATCATCGCGCCGACATGGGTGGTGTTCCTGGTCATGCGAACATTGAAATCCCCGTCAACCGTTCACGTCCACGTGACTTTCATGGACACACCGTTCAGATATCACGGACAATGGAGCGGTGGACACCCGACGCCTGCATCTCCTGCTCGAACTGTCGCGACTCGGCTCCATGCGGGAAGTCGCGGAGACCCACCAGCTGACCACCTCCACGGTGTCCCAGCAGATCGCCGCCCTGGCGAAGGAGACGGGTGCGCAACTCGTCGAACCCGTCGGCCGACGGGTGCGGCTGACCCCCGCCGGACGCCGGTTGGCCGACCACGCCGTCACGATCCTGGCCGCCGTCGACGCCGCAAGGCTGGACCTCGATCCCCACGCCGAACCCGCGGGCACCCTGCGCGTCGGGGGTTTCGCGACCGGCATCCGCGTGTCGCTGCTGCCGGTCGTGGCCGAACTGGCCCGCACGCACGCGCGGGTGGACGTGGTGATCAGCGAATACGAACCCGTCGAGGCCTTCGCGTTGCTCGCCGACGACGAACTCGATCTCGCCCTGACCTACGACTACAACCTGGCGCCGGCGTCACCCGGCGCCGCACTCGAGGCTGTTCCGCTGTGGTCGACGCCGTGGGGGCTCGGTGTTCCCGCGCCCGCCGCCGACGGCACGCCGGCCGACGTCGCGGACTATGCGAACTCGACGTGGATCGTGAACTCCCGCAACACCGCCGACGAGGACGCCGTCCGCACCCTGGCCTCCCTCGCCGGTTTCACCCCGCGAATCGCCCACCAGATCGACAGCCTCGATCTCGTCGAGGACCTCATCACCGCCGGCTACGGGGTGGGCCTGCTCCCCGCCGGCCGTCCTACCCGGAGCGAGGTCACGGTCCTGCCGCTCGCCGACCCGAAGGTCGTGCTGACGGCATACGCCGTGACCCGCCGCGGGAGGTCCACCTGGGCGCCGCTGCGGCTGGTCCTGGACCGATTGACCGCAGGGCGCCGGGACCTCCCTCCCGCGACGTGATCGCTACCGCGCTGCCACGTCGGACGCGGCGGACGCGGCGGACGCGGCGTCCTGCAGTGTCTTCGCCGCGACCTGCAGCCCCTCGAGCTGACCCAGTTCGACGTCCTCGTGCTCGATGTTGACGGCCATGTCGGGGTCGACCTTCTGCAGGGCCGCGAGGAAGCGGGACCAGAAGTCGACGTCGTGTCCGCGTCCGACGGCGACGAAGTCCCACGCCGAGTCCTCGGGCCACTTGTTGACCACGTGCCTGCCACCGAGCCCGGTGGGGTTCTGGTCGGCAGGGATGCGGGTGAACCGGTCGTCGAGAACACCGTAGATCTTGCAGTTGTCGTTGATCCGGGTGTCTTTCGCGGCGGCATGGAAGACGAGGTCGCCGAGCCACTCGATCGCGGCAACCGGGTCGATTCCTTGCCAGAACAGGTGCGACGGGTCCATTTCCGCGCCGACGTTCGTCGCGCCGGTCTTCTCCACCAGACGCTTCAGGGTCGGCGGGTTGAAGACGAGGTTCTGCGGGTGCATCTCGATCGCGACCTTCACGCCGTTCTCGCGGGCGAGCGCGTCGATCTCCTTCCAGAACGGCACCGCGACCTGATCCCACTGGTAGTCGAGCGAATCGAGATAGCCGCTGTCCCAGGTGTTCACGTGCCACGCCGGCCACCGACCGCCGGGATACGCGGCGGGCAGCCCGGACATGGCGACCACCCGGTCGACGCCGAGCAGTCCGGCGACCCGGATCGCGTTGCGCAGATCCTCGGCGTCCTCGGGGCCGACCTCGGGGTCGGCGTGCAGCGGGTTGCCGTTGCAGTTGAGACCGGCGATCGCCACACCGGTCTCGTCGAACACCTTCAGGTACCCCTGCGGCGACACCTCGCCGGAGAGAAGTTCCTTCACGGGAAGGTGCGGGGTGCCGATGAAGCCGCCGGCGTTGATCTCCGCGCCGTCGAGCCCGAGTGAGGCGATGGTCTCCAGCGCCTCCCGGAGGGAGCGGTCGTGCAGGATGGCGGTGTACACACCGAGTTTCATGAGCGGTCCTTGAAATGTGAGGGGTCTTGCGAGGTGAGGTGGGTCAGCCGATCTTGACGGCTGCACCGTTCGAGCGGGCGGACTCCGCGACGGCGCTGACGATCTGCATGCCGCGCAGGGCGTGCGCGAAGGTCGGCAGGGGGCCCAGGTTGTCGATGCCGGCGATCTGGTCGAGGAAGGCGCGGGCCTGGTAGGCGAAGAACTCGGCCTTGCCGTGACCGACGCCGCCTGCGTCCATCGGCAACCCACCCTGGATGTACGGGTGCTGCGGTCCGATGATTACCCGTCGCTGCCCGTTGACGGTGGAGTCGAGGCCGTCGCTGGAAACGGAGAACTCCGCGGCGCGAGCCAGGTCGAACGCGGCCGAACCGGCCGTCCCGAACAACTCGAATCCGAGTCCGTCCGGAAGCTGGTGCGCGACACGGGAAGCGGAGAACGTACCGACGGCGCCGCCCTGGAATCGTGCGGTGAACGTAGCGAGGTCCTCGTTCTCCACGGGCGCCATCTCGCCGGTGGTCTCGGCCTTGGTGTGCCCGTACGTGACACCGGCCGGGACGGGACGCTCCGCGATCACCGTGGCGAAGGTGGCGCCGCTGATCTCGACGATGGGGCCGCACACGAATTCGGCCATGTCGAGCAGGTGGCTGCCGACGTCCGCGAGAGCGCCGGTGCCGGGACCGCCGCGGTACCGCCACGTGATCGGCGACGACGGATCGAGGCCGTAGTCGCACCAATAGTGCCCGTTGAAGTGGACGATGTCGCCGAGGCGGCCCGTCGCGAGTTCGTCCCGGATGGCCTGGATCGCGGGTGACCGGCGGTAGGTGTACCCGACCGTCGCGGTGGTGTCGGCATCCGCGGCGGCCGCGACCATGGATTCGGCGTCCGCGATCGAGCCCGCCAGGGGCTTCTCGCACAGCACGTGCTTGCCGGCGGCGAGCAGTCCTTCGACGATCTCCCGGTGCAACTGGTTGGCGACGACGACGCTGACCGCGTCGATGTCGGGTGATTCCGCGATCGCCTGCCAGCTGTACTCGGCCCGCTCGTAGCCGTACCGCTTGGCGGTGTCGTCGGCGACGGCCTCGTTGGTGTCGGCGATGGCAACCAACCGCACGTCGGGACGGTCGGTGCCGAACAGGGTCGACGCCATGCGATATCCGGCGGCGTGCGCTCGCCCGGCCATGCCGCCGCCGATGACGGCGACACCGATCGAGTTGGAGGTCATGAGTGAAGCCTTTCGATGTGGGGATCCTGCGGGTCGGACGAGTCGGAGATGCGTGCCGTAGGCCTCCGTCTAGTTCGGTCTATTTGACCGGTCTAGTAGAACTACTATGAGCTGAGTCACGCAGCGGTGTCAAGCCCTCGACCGCGGGCGGGTGCGCGAGACCGGACCAACGCCGGGCGCGACGAATCAACACCCCTGCGGGCGTTGTGAATTCAGGTGACGTCGGCGATCAGGACACGCCGGACCGGGGCCCCTCCACCGACGCGGAGACGGGACCGGTGGTGCGGCGCACCACGAGCCGCGGCCGCAGGACGATCGACGCAGGCTCGGTCCGACCCTGGTCGAGGCGCTCGATGACCGCGTCGACCGCCTTCGCGGCCTGTTCCCGGGGTTGCTGATTGACCGAGGTCAGATCGAGGTGCGCGAGTTGCGCCAACGTGCTGTCGTCGTATCCGGCGACCGAGACGTCCTCGGGAATCCGCAGTCCCACCCGCCGCAATTCGCTGATGAGCCCGATCGCACTGCGGTCGTTGGCGGCGATCACCGCCGTCGGCAGCTGCGGCCGCGCCAGGAGTGCCTGCGCCGCATCGGTGCCCGCACTGTCGGTGAAATCGCCGTCCACGACGTCGGCGCCGAGACCGTGCCGCCGCATCGCCCGCGTGTACCCGGACCGCCGGTCGGCCGCGATCGTGCCCTCACCACCACTGAGGTGAACGATCCGGCGATGCCCGAGTTCCACGACATGGTCGACGACGGTGCCGATGCCCTTGCCGTCGGCGGTGCGCACCGTGTCGACGTTGCCGCCGACGCGGCGGCCCACCACGACCACCGGAACCCGCTCGGCGAGTGCGTCCAGCACCGCGGTCTCGAGTTCGGCGCCGAGGAGGATCAGCGCCTCGCACCGGAAGTCGAGCAGTGTCTCGACGACCTTCCGCTCCCCGTGCGTCGGCGTGACCGCACCCAGCACCACCTCGTACCCGTGCTTGTCGGCGGCGGCGACCAGGTACTCGACCATCTCGGCGTGGAAGCTGTTGCGGATGTCGGCCATCACGCCGACGAGGTGCGTGCGCCGCAGCGACATCAACGCGGCCGTGCGGTTCGGCCGGTAACCCAGCTCGTCCGCGACGTCGAGAACGCGTTTCCGCGTCTCCGCACTCGGGCCGGCGACGCGCCGAAACACCATGGACACGAGGGCCTTCGAGACGCCCACCCGGTCGGCGATGTCCTGCATCGTGACGGTCTGCTTCGAGGTCGACGCGGGACCACCACTCCGGGCATCGTCGTCGCTTCGCATCTGCAGACCCTTTCGCTCACCGAGCACGAGGCACACCCACAGTATCCGACCGAGACCGAGAAACTAGACCGGGCTACCTCGTCGAGGGCCGCCTGATCGCGGTGCCGATTACGCGGTGACCAGGTCGATGGCGAGGGTCGATCCCTGCGGGTTGATGACGGCGTCGAGGATCGTCTTCTGCGTCTGCGCCAGGTGTTCGGTGCAGGCCGCGGCGGCAGCGGCCCCGTCGCCGGCGAGGATCGCACGGCAGATCGACAGGTGCTCGGACAACGAGACGTCCATGCGGTCGGGCTGGGAGTGGGCGATGTTGCGCAGCCGCTCGGTGTGGGGGCGCAGGTCCGCGACGGAACGGGCGAGTTGCGCGTTCCGGGTGTGCGTGATGACGGCCTGGTCGTAGCGTTCGGCGAGTGCGTAGAACCGGTCGCGGCGCGCATCGGACGGCGCTTCCTCGGCGATCGTCTCGAATCCGGTGGTGACGTCCTCGAACTGCCGCCTGATAGCAGCGTCCTGCGCGACGGCCTCGGCGACCATCCGCGTCGCCGCCGACTCGAGCAGGATGCGCAGCTCGAACAGGTCGCGAACACTCTTGATCGAGATGGGCGCGACCCTCGCCCCCTGCCGGTCGATGAGCGTGACCAGCCCCTCCCCCTCCAGCCGAAGGAAGGCCTGCCGGACCGGGGTGCGCGACGCCGAGAACCGCGTGCCCACGTCGATCGCACTCAGCGACTGCCCTGGCGACAGCACCCCGTTCAGGATGTCCTGCTTGAGCTGTTCGTAGACCTGGTCACCCTTGTTTCCCGCCGCCATGCATACATCGTAACGTCCGAGTTGGCATCTGTTAAGGTATACCTTCAAGTACACCATTAGACCGGGGCCTCGCCCCGGGAAGGCGTCTGCCCGTGAATGATCTGCGCTCCCCCGACCAGTCCACGCCGACGCGCGCCCTCGGGTTTCGGCGGCGCGGACTGCGCTGGACGGCACTGGTCCTGCTCTCCCTCGGCGGATGGGCCGCCGGCGAGAGCATCGGCCTCACGGCGGCGGGCCTCTTCTCGGCTCTGATCGTCGCGGCGACGCTTGCCGTCACCGGATGGGGACCGTCCCGCGTGCCCCGCCCGCTGGGAAAGCTCGCGCAGGGGGTGCTGGCCAGCGCCGTCGGACTCATGGTGCACCGGGAGACGATCGCCGCACTGGGCTCGCTGTGGGTGCCGGTGGTCTCGATCGCGGCCGCGACACTGGCGATCAGCGTGGCGGCCGGCGCCCTCCTCGCACTGCACCGGGACGTGGACGCCGTCACCGGATCCCTCTCCATGACGGCGGGCGGTGCCACCGGACTCGTCGCGATGGCGCGCGAACTCGGCGGCGACGACCGGGTCGTCGCGGTGGTGCAGTACCTCCGGGTGGCGCTCGTCGTGCTGACGATGCCGATGATCGTGACGTTCGGCTTCCGCGCGGACACCGGCGCCGACACCGTTCCCGACGCCGGCGGCGGGTCCGAATGGTACGTCGCGGCGGCGTTCCTGGCCCTGTTCATCGTCGGCGGGACGGCGGTGGCGTCACTCGTGCGATTGCCCGCGCCCGCCACCCTGGGACCGCTGGCCGTGAGCGCGGGTTTCGAACTCGGCGGATGGAGCGACGCGGTCACGGTCCCGCCGATGCTGATGACCGCCGCACTGATCCTCATCGGCTGGCAGGCCGGCCTCGCCTTCGACCGGGCGAGCCTGCGCGCGATCGGGCGAATCCTTCCGTATGCGGCCGCGCTCACCCTGCTGGTCGGGGCGGCCTGCGCGGGCCTGGGAGTGCTGCTCGCCCACCTCACCGGCGCGAGCCTCCTCGAGGCCTACCTCGCCACGACCCCCGGTGGCCTCGCGGCGGTGCTGGCCGTCTCGGCATCCACGTCGTCGAACGTCACGTTCGTCGCGGCCGCCCAGGTGCTGCGCCTGGTGATCATGCTCGTCACCACACCGATCATGGCGAAGGTCTTCGCGCACTTCGGTTCTCGCCGTCGCCGCAGGGCCTACGAGACGCCGACCGTCCGATCGGGCGACACCGCCGAGCCCGGGACGTCCCGCTCACCCCGGTCGCGCTGACCCCGGCCGAGACCCGCCGCCCACGAGGCGTAAACCAGTGACCCGGCGAGAACCGCGGTGCCGCCGAGCACGGCCCCGCCGACGACGTCCGTGAGCCAGTGCTCGCCGAGATAGAGACGCGTTGCGGCCACCAGCACGGTCAGACCACCCGCGAGCAGAAACAACGCCCACCGCCGCGTGGCCGGCAGGCCGAATCCGAGCATGACCGCAGTCATGCCGAACAGTGCCATCGCACCCGTGACGTGTCCGGACGGGAAGGAATGATCCGTCTCGAGCAGAACCTGCGTCACCACGGGCGGACGCTGCCGCCCGACCAGCGACTTGGTGACGGTGGACGCCGCGGCCGCCGCACCGACGGTTCCGATCAGGATGATCGCGGGCATCAGCGAATGCGCACGCCGGGACAGGACCGCGCCGGCGACGACCGCGAGGACGAGGGTGCCGACCGGGCCGCCGGCGTCGGTGACCGCGATCGCCGGTCCGGTCAGCCACGCCGAACGATGGTCGGCCAGCCAGCTCAGTACCGGATCGTCGGCTGTGGTCACCAGGCCCGACATCCTCACCTGGTAGGCGAGCGCACCGAAGGCGCCGGCCGACGCCACGACGCGCAGTCCCCTCGGCACCCCTGCCGTCCGGCCGTCCCGAGCGGCCGCGAGCCACAGTGACGCGACGAAGAACAGCGCGATGCATGAGACGAGAAGAATCAGCGCGACGGTGGCACCGTCTCCCTCCCGCACTTCTTCCACGGCATCGCGGCCGACTGCGATCAACCGGACATGCACGGACGTGCCCGCCCCACGGGCCTGGACCAGCTGTGTTGCTACTTCTCTCACATCTCGCAGTGTCGGCGCCCGTCGCTGTGGCGACGCTGAGAAGGCCGTCGGCCTTGCGCGGCAGCGTGTGCGGACCGCTGAATCGCCTACTGTGGCGACAACCGGGACGAACGGTCGGAATCGGTGAGAGGATAGGACTGTGAGCGCACAGGCAGAGTACGAGGAGAGACGCCGCCCGACCCCGGGGACCCCGCTGGGCTACCTCGAGCAGCTACCCGCCCTCGTCCTGCTCGAACGCCTGCCGGTTCCCGTTCTGGCGGTGGAGGACGACGGCACCGTCGTCCACGCGAACGGCGCGTTCGAGGAGATGCTCGGCCATCCGCTGGCGTCCCTGCGCGGCCGCCCGGTGTCGGAGCTGCTGGATCTGGACGAGACGGCGACGGGCGCCGACGCCGTGGAACACCTCCGCGAGAGCGCGACCACACCCGTGGATCTCGCCCACCAGGACGGATCGCGGGTGCGCGCCCTCATCAGCCGGCCGATCCTGCGCCGGCAGGACGATCCGGTGACCCTCGTCTGCTTCCACGACGTCACCGAACAGTTGTGGAACGGTGGCCGCGCGCCGGGATTCTGACCCGGCCGCCGCACACGCACGGACATTGGTCAGAAACCCGCGCAATTGCGCGGGAATCCCGCGAAACCGTCCGCAAACAGCGCGGCACGGATCTACGGCGGGTTAGGTTGACTGCATGGCGACCGGCAAGAGCAAGGCTCCCGCTGTCGAACTGGAGGTCGGCGACCGGACCGTGCGGATCTCGCACCCCGAACGCGTCTACTTCCCGGCCACCGGCGCCACGAAACTCGACCTCGCGAACTACTACCTGAGCGTCGGCGACGGGATCGTCCGCGCGTTGCGCGACCGCCCCTGCATGATGCACCGGTTTCCGGACGGGTTGAGCGGCGAGAAGGTCCACCAGAAGCGGTTGCCGCACGGCGCGCCCGACTGGGTGCATACGGTGCGGGTGACGTTCCCCCGATACAACCGCCACGCCGACGAACTGTGCGTGACGCACCCGGCGGACGTGATCTGGGCGGTGCAGATGTCCACGGTCGAGTTTCACCCGTGGAACTCGCGCCGCGCTGACGTCGAGCGCCCCGACGAGTGGCGGATCGATCTCGACCCGATGCCCGACTGCGGGTTCGACACGGTGCGGCGCGTCGCCGGGGTGGTGCACGAGGTGCTCGACGAACTGGGTGCCACGGGGTGGCCGAAGACGTCGGGCGGAAGCGGCCTGCACGTGTACGTCCGGATCCGGCCGGACTGGGGATTCGGCGACGTCCGGCGGGCCGCGCTGGCCTTCGCCCGCGAGGTCGAGCGCAGGTCGCCGCGGGACGTGACCACCACGTGGTGGCGCAAGGACCGGGATCCGCGCAAACTGTTCGTCGACTACAACCAGAACGCCCGCGACCACACCATCGCCAGCGCGTACTCGGTGCGCGGCGTGCCCCACGCCACGGTGTCGACACCCGTGACGTGGGACGAGATCAACGACGTCGATCCGCGCGAGTTCACCATCGCCACCGTTCCGGCTCGGTTCGCGGAGCTCGGCGACCTGCACGCCGGAATCGACGACGCCGTCTTCTCGCTCGAGCCGCTGCTGGAGTGGGCCGACCGCGACGAGGCCGCCGGCACGTCGGATCCCGGTGGCGCGGACGAGTAGCCGCTACAGGTCCAGGACCACGCCGTCCGCCGGGCGCGAGCAGCAGAGGAGCGTGTTGCCTTCCGCGGGTCGTTCGATGGGTTCCGGGTCGTAGTCCACGGATCCGGACAGCAGGACCGTTTCGCAGCTGTGGCAGACGCCGGTGCGGCACGACCAGCGTGTGGGCACGTCGCAGGCCTCGGCGAATTCGAGCAGCGTCCCGTGCCCCGGATCCCACGGCACGGTGAGCCCGCTGCGCGCGAACGAGACCGCCGGGCCGCTGCCCGGGCGTCCCGGCGGCGGGTGCGGCACCGGCGCAGCGGAATCGGGCGGAACCACACCGGGATGGAGGGAACCCTCCGCACCGAACGTTTCGACGTGGATCCTCGCCGGGTCGAGTCCGTGCTCGGCCAGCGCGGAGCCGAGGTCGGCCATGAACTCTGCGGGCCCGCAGAGATACGCCTCCGCGTCGTGAGGCAGACCGAGGCCGCCGATCAGTTCCGCGGACAGCCGCCCGGCGGTGGCGTAGTCGACACCCCGCCGGTCCGTGTCGTCGGGTCGGCTGTACGCGATGTGCGCGCCGCTGCCCGGCAGCCGGCGCAGTAGGTCCCGGCTCTCGTCGGCGAAGGCGTGCTCGGATCGGTTGCGGGCACCGTGGACCCACCACACGGGCCGGGCCGAATCCTGTTCTGCCAGTGCGTACAACATGGAGAGGACAGGTGTGACGCCGACGCCCGCGGAGACGAGCACCACCGGACTCGTGCCGCCGTCGAGGAAGAACGTTCCGCGGGGTGCTGCCACCTCGAGGATGTCGCCCTCGTGCACGCGGGAATGGAGATAGCGGCCTGCCGCGCCGTGTGGTTCCCGTTTCACACTGATCCGGTATTCGGGGGCGCCGGGGCGATTGGACAGCGAGTAGCTCCGGACCAGTGCGGCCCCGTCGTCGGGGTGGACGCGGAGCGTCACCGACTGACCCGCGCACCAGTAGGGCAGGGCCGTGCCGTCCGTGGCCGCCAGGGTGAACGAGAGCACGTCGCGGCTCTCCGGGTGCCTCCCGGTGACGGTCAGCGGCCGGAAACCGGGCCACGCCGGTGGCGGGCTGCCTGCCGCTCTCGACAGTCCGGTGTTTCCGCCCGCGCCCGTGTCGGCCTGGTCCAGCAGGCTCTGCAGCGACCCCCGCCACCCGGGGCTCAGCGCCGGGATGCGCAGGGCACGTTCGAGCGCGTCGTGGGGGTGGCCGGGCAGATACAGCAGCGCATCGATGTCGGCGACGGTCACCGCTTCCGGACCGGACGCGATCTTGACGATGTCCTGCCCTGCCTCGACCTGTCCCTCCTCGATCACCCGGAGGTAGAAACCGGGCCGCCGGTGGGACACGAGCAGCGCCGCCATCTGCGGTTCGTTCATCCGCATGCCCACCCGGTAACACGTCACGCGCGGCTGGGTGACCTCGAAGACCGCGGTTCCGATGCGGTAGCGATCACCGATGCAGACCTCGTCGTCGGGCAGGCCGTCGACGGTGAAGTTCTCGCCGAAGTTCCCGGGAGCGAGATCGGTGCGGCGCAGGTGCTCACTCCAGTGGCGGTAGGACTCGGTCTGGTAGACCAGCACGGCACGGTTCTCCCCGCCGTGGCCGCCCAGGTCGCCCTGGCCGTCGCCGTCGATGTTGAGCCTTCGGACCGTGCGCGGGCCGTCGACGGGCCACTTCCAGACACCCGTGTGTACCGTCCGCCCGCGCCAGGACACATCCCGGGGCATCCCGACATTCAGTGAACTGAGCGTAGCCACGGTTCTCGCCTCGCTTGGTTGGCAGCACTCCCGATCGACCCTGGTCGATCATCTGTCATCTCGCTCCGCGGGGCAACGACGAGACACGCGCCCCGGCCGTGGTGGCCGAGGCGCGTGTATGTCGGGGTGCTCCCTACCGGGGCGGCGGGGGCGGCGGAGGCGGGGGCGGCGGGGGGTTGGGGTTGCAGAGCTGGCAGCCGTCGACCGGCGGTTTGGGAACGGGCGCGTGACAGTCGTTCTGACACGGCCTGGCACCGGCGATCTCGGCCGTCCCCACCAGCGAGATCGAGAGCGCCGCGAGCAGCGCTCCGATCGCCGCGGCGACTCTGGCCGGCTTTCTGGTACTCGACATTGGGCTTCCTCCTGTGAGCTGAACTGCGGTGTGCTGCACCGTCTCCTCGAGTGTGCGGGAGGGGCGACACCGCGGGCAGGGACCCTCGGGGTGAATTCGCATCACCCCTCGGGCTCACCCCATCCGGCCGATCACGTCGAGCACGTCGCGCAGCGCCGACAGCGAATGTGCGGGGAGGAACGCATCGCAGAACGGCAGTGCGGCGGCCATCGATCCGGCGAGCGGCCGGAAGTCGGGATCACCGGCGCGGGGGTTGAGCCACACCACGCGGTGGGCGCGGCGGCGTACCCGGGTGAGGGCGTGGGTGAGTTGCGCCGGACCGTCGCTGTCCCAGCCGTCGGAGGCGACGAGGACGAGGGCGCCGCGCAGTGCGTTGCCGTGCGGGGACGCGAGCAGTTCACCCAGGCTGCCCGCGATGTGGGTGCCTCCGAATCTGTCGACCACCTTCTCGTTGGCCTTGCGGATCGCGGTCTCGGCGCTGCGGTGGGCCAGCACCGGGGTAAGTCTCGTCAGCGACGTGGAGAAGGCGAAGACCTCCGGCCTGCCCGCGGTTTGCCGTTGCACCGCCGCGCGCATGAGGTGGAGGTAGATCGCGGCGTACGGCTGCATCGACCGGCTCACATCGCACAGCATCACGATGCGCCGCGGGCGGTGACGGGCGCGGGTCCTGGCGAGCACCACCGACTCCCAGCCCGTGACCCGCGACCGGTTCATCGTGGCCCGCAGGTCGATACGCCGGCCGCGGCGATGCACTTCACGGCGCCGGGTGCGGCGGGACGGCCAGTTCGCGGTGGCCTGCTCCAGCCAGGACCCGAGAAGCCGGAGGTCGGCGGCATCGAACCGGGCGAAGGGTTCGTCGGCGCGGGCCACGAGCCGGCTGGGCAGGGTGTCCGGCACGGCCGTCAGGGCGTCCCGGAGGTCGTTCTCGCCGCTGTCGTCGCCGCCCGTCATCATCGGACGGGTCATCCACGGCACCCCGTCGGCGTCCTCCGCCGCACCGGGTCGGTCGCGCCCGTTGCGGACACGGGCCAGCGCGGGCTCCGGCCCCTGGGCGGCGTGGCGCCGCGCGATCGGGTCGAGCGACAGGAGGGCATCGTCGAAGACGGCAGCGAACACCGCGTCGAACGGCGCGAGGTCGTCGACGCGGTTGACGAGGGTCAGCCGCGCCGACCAGTACAGCCGCGACCGGGAATTCGGCGGCGACAGGTGCAGCGCCTGCACGAACACCGCAGGGCCACTTGCCGAGACCACGACACCGCGAGCGCGCAGCCTGGCGACGAGAGCCACCGCGAACGACGCGAGGTCGACGCCCCGCAGGAGGCCCGTCGCGCTCATCTCCTGCGGCGGCCCAGCACGAGGACGACCACGATTCCCGCGAGGACGGCAGCGAGAATCGGGGCGTACCGTTTCCAGGCGCCGGCGCCGGAGAGAGCCAGGAGGTCCAGCGCAGCCGGTTCCGCAGCCGGCGGGGCCACGGACAGCGTCGCGGCGCCGGCGGAGTCGGCGGCGGGCACGGAGGCCGGCTCTTCGGCGGGTCCCCCGGCGAGTTTCGCTTCCAGCGACTCCGCGAACTGCCCCATGAGTTTCTCCGACACCTGCTGAATCATCCCGCTGCCGAACTGCGCGAGTTTGCCGACGATCTTCATGTCGGTGTCGACGGTGACACGGGTGCCGTCGCCGACCTCGTGCAACTGGGCGGTGATCGTCGCGGACGCGTTGCCGGATCCGCGCGAGTCCCGTCCGCGGGCGTCGATCACTGCGCGATGTTCCTCCGGGTCACGCACCACGAAGGTGGCCTTGCCCTTGAATTCACTCGTCACCGGGCCGACCTTCACCTTCACCTTCCCCAGATAGTCGTCGCCCTCCCGTCCGGTCATCTGCGCCCCGGGGAGCAGCGGGGCCACCTGGTCGAGATCGCTGAGTACCTCCCATGCCTGTTCGATCGGTGCGCTGACGGTGAACTCGTTGGCAATCTTCATGACGGGAGCCTCTCATCCGGTGGCCAGGCCGTGGGCATACTCGGCGAATGCGTCCTGAACAATCGTGCGGTCGTCCGGGGTCTTGGCGAGCGCACTCAGGCTCGAGATCGCGTCGTCGCGAACCAGGTCCGCCACGCCGAGCGCCGCGAGTGCCGATACCCAGTCGATCGTCTCCGCGATGCCGGGCGGCTTGTCGAGATCGAGTTCGCGTGCACGGCCGACGAATCGCGTGGCGTGCTCGATCAGCGGCGCCGCCGCCGCGGGCACCGTGCGGCGCACGATGGAGGCCGCTCGCGCGGGCTCGGGATAGTCGATCCAGTGGTACAGGCAGCGCCTGCGCAGGGCGTCGTGGAGGTCGCGGCTGCGGTTGGACGTCAGCACCACGACGGGGTGGTGTTCGGCCGTGAACGTTCCCAGCTCGGGAACGGTGACCGAGGCCTCCCCCAGGAATTCGAGGAGCAGCGCCTCGAATTCGTCATCGGCCCTGTCTATTTCGTCGATCAGCAGCACCGGCGGCGTCGGTCCCCGATATCGCACACAGTGGAGGATCGGCCGCTGGAGCAGGAATTCCTCGGCGAACAGGTCGTCCTCCGTCAGGCCGTCGCCCCGCGATTCGGCCAGCCGGATGGTGAGCAGCTGACGCTGGTAGTTCCAGTCGTAGAGGGCCTCGTTCGCGCTGAGACCTTCGTAGCACTGCAAGCGGATCAGCGGTGCGCCGAGAACGGACGCGAGCGCCTTGGCCGCGGTGGTCTTGCCGACGCCGGGTTCCCCTTCGAGCAGCAGCGGACGCCGCAGCACCGCCGCCAGGTACAGCGCCGACGCCGTACCGAGATCGAGGAGGTAGTCCTCGGCATCGAAGCGCCGGACCACGTCCGCCACATCCTCGAACGCTGCCGTCATTGCGCTCCCGTCCCCCGCGCTTCCGTCTCCCGCACTTCCGTCTCCCGCGCGAACGACGCCCGGCAACCCGGACCGCAGAACCAGAAGTCGTCGCCGCCTCGACGCAGGTGCGCGGTGTCCGGGCCGACGAAGACGCTCATCCCGCACACCGGGTCGACCGCCTCGTGCACCGTGTCCCGGACAGCCGAATCGTGCTCGGGCGCCCGGAGTCCCGCGGTCCGCAGTTCGTGCACCAGCTCCGCGGCGATCGACACCGCGATCTCCGCGGACGTTCGCGCCCCGATGTCCAGGCCGACGGGGGTGTGCACCCGGGCCCGCTCCGATTCGGTGAGATCGAGGGCGTCGAGGATGGCCCCACCCCGGCTGCGGCTGGCGACGAGCCCGACGTACCCGACCCCGGCGTCGAGCGCCGCGCGGATGACCTCCGCCTCGGGCCCGCCGTGTCCGGCCAGCACCACCGCGGTCGTGCCGGTGAACCGTTCGAGCCCGGCGTCGTCGTGCTCGACGGAGAATTCCATCAATTCCGCGATGCGGGCCAACGCCTGCGCGATCGGTGTGGTGCCGTAGATCCGCACCAGCGGCGGCGGCAGTTGCGGCTCGAGGAAGATCTCCATGGCGCCGCCGGACAGGCACGGATTGACCACGACGGACGCGCCCGGCGCCTCGGGGAACTGCACGGCCCCGTCGGGAAGGATCCGGAGCAGCACACTCTTGTTGGAATCGAGCACGCCGAGAGCGGCGGTGCGCACCGAGTTCTGCGCGCACTGACCGCCGACGAACCCCTCGATGGTCCCGTCCTGCAAGAGGATCGCCTCGTCGCCGGTGTGGCTGGACGTGGGCGGCTGCGCGCGCACCACCGTCGCGTGGACGAACGGCCTGCGGTCGCGCACCAGTTGCGCCGCACGCTCTTTCAGATCCATCGGGCCTCCTGTCTCGACGGGGGCGACAATCAGATCGGCGGTGTCGCGCGGCCCTGCATGGCCTCCCACACCCGGGACGGGGTGAGCGGCATGTCGGCGTGCCGCACACCGAACGGGGCGAGCGCATCCACGACGGCGTTCACCACGGCCGGGGGCGAGCCGACCGTCGCGGACTCGCCGATGCCCTTGGCGCCGATCGGGTGATGCGGCGACGGGGTGACCGTGAAGCCCGTCTCGAGTTTCGGCACCTCCAGCGCGGTGGGGATCAGGTAGTCCATCAGCGATCCGCCGAGGCAGTTGCCGTCCTCGTCGAATTCGATGATCTCCATCAGCGCCATCCCGATTCCGTCGACGATGCCGCCGTGCACCTGCCCCTCGATGATCATCGGGTTGATGCGGGTGCCGCAGTCGTCGACGGCGAGGAACCTCCGCACCTTCACCACGGCGGTGCCGGGATCGACGTCGACGACACAGAAGTACGCGCCGTACGGGAATGTCAGATTCTCGGGGTTGTAGCAGATCTGCGCGTCGAGTCCGCCCTCGATGCCCTCCGGCAGATCACCGGCGCCGTGTGCCCGCATCGCGATGTCCTGGATGGTCACCTTCGCCGCGGGATCACCCTTCACGTGGAATTCGCCCTTCTCCCATTCGAGATCGGCGACCGAGGCCTCGAGCATCCCGGACGCGATGATCTTCGCCTTGTCGCGCACCTTGCGCGCCACCAGCGCCGCGGCCGCCCCCGACACCGGCGTCGACCGGCTGCCGTACGTGCCGAGCCCGAACGGCGTGTTGTCGGTGTCGCCGTGCACGACGTCGATGTCGTCCGGCGGAATTCCGAGTTCCTCCGCCACGATCTGCGCGAACGTCGTCTCGTGCCCCTGCCCCTGGGTCTGCACCGACAACCGCAGAACGGCCTTCCCCGTCGGGTGCACCCGCAGTTCGCATCCGTCGGCCATGCCCAGTCCCAGAATGTCCATGTCCTTCCGGGGCCCGGCACCGACGGCCTCGGTGAAGAACGACATGCCGATTCCCATCAGCTCACCGCGTTCGCGGCGTTCCTTCTGTTCCTCCCGCAACTGCTCGTAGCCGATCATGTCCATGGCCTTGCGCAGCGTGGTCTCGTAGTCGCCCGAGTCGTACACCCACCCCGTCTTGCTGGTGTACGGGAACTGGTCGGGGCGCAGCAGATTCTTCAGCCGAAGCTCCGCCGGATCCATCTTCAGGTCGAACGCCAGGCAGTCGACGAGGCGTTCGACCAGATACACGGCCTCGGTGATGCGGAACGAGCAGGCGTACGCCACGCCGCCGGGCGCCTTGTTCGTGTACACCGCCGTCATCGCGCAGTGCGCGGCCTCGAGGTCATAGCTGCCGGTGAAGACCCCGAAGAAGCCCGCCGGATACTTCACGGGCGCCGCGGTCCCGTTGAACGCGCCGTGATCGGCCAGCACCTTCGTGCGGATCGCGAGCATCTTCCCCTCGGCGGTCGCGGCGATCTCCCCGACCATGATGTAGTCGCGGGCGAACCCGGTGCTCATCAGGTTCTCGCTGCGATCCTCCATCCACTTCACCGGTTTGCCCGTCACCAGCGACGCGACGATCGCGCACACGTATCCCGGATAGATCGGGACCTTGTTGCCGAACCCCCCGCCGATGTCCGGCGACACCACCCGGATCTTGTGCTCCGGGATCCCCGAGACGAGCGCGTAGATCGTCCGGTGTGCGTGCGGGGCCTGGGAGGTGGAGTACAACGTCAGCTTGCCCGACACCCGGTCGACGTCGGCGATCGCGCCGCACGTCTCCATCGGTGCCGGATGCACCCGGGGGTAGACGATCTCCTGCTTCACCACCACGTCCGCTTTCGCGAACACGGCGTCGGTCGCGGCGGCATCGCCCGTCTCCCAGTCGAAGCAGTGATTGTCCGTCTTGCCGTCGAGGTCGTCCCGGATCACCGGGGCGTCGGGCGAGAGCGCCGCGCGCGCGTCGACGACGGGATCGAGCATGTCGTACTCGACGTCGATCAGTTCCAGCGCGTCCCGCGCCGAGTACCGGTCCTCGGCGATGACGAACGCGACCTCCTGGCCCTGGAAGCGCACCTTGTCGGTGGCCAGCACGGCCTGCACGTCGTTGGACAGGGTCGGCATCCACGCGAGGTTCTTCGCGGCGAGATCGGCGCCCGTCACCACCGCCGTCACCTTCGGGAGTTCCTGCGCCGCACTGGTGTCGATGCTCACGATCCGGGCGTGCGCCACGGGCGAACGCAGGATCGCCAGGTGCAGCATGCCGGGGAGGGTGATGTCGTCGACGTAGTTTCCGAGGCCCCGGATGAAGCGGGGATCCTCCTTGCGGAGCATGCGACCGTGGCCGCACGGCTTCTTGTCGTTGTCTACGACGTCGGCGTCGCGCGAGGGCGGACGCGATTCGACGGTGGTCATGACGGACTTCCTGTTGTCGCGTGTTCCTCGACGTTCATCGGAGCGCCCTCGGCGCCCCGCGTCGTGTCTTCCTGAACCTCCGCGTCGAAGTCGCCGGCCGGTTCGGGTTCGGCGGCTTCGCCGTCGCGGTGGTCCGCCGCCCACTGGATCGACCGCACGATCGTGGTGTACCCGGTGCATCGGCAGATCTGCCCGGAGATCGCTTCTCGGATGGTGGCCTCGTCCGGGCTGTCGACGCGGTCGAGCAGGGCCCGGGCCGTCATCATCATTCCCGGGGTGCAGAACCCGCACTGCAGTCCGTGGCACTGCATGAAGCCCTGCTGGACGGGGTCGAGTTCGCCGTCGTGTTCGAGCCCCTCGACGGTGCGGACGTCGTGGCCCCCGGCCATCGCCGCGAGCATCGTGCACGACTTCACCGGGTCGCCGTCGACGGTGACGACGCACGTGCCGCAATTACTGGTGTCGCAGCCCCAGTGGGTGCCGGTCAGGCCCAGTTGATCGCGCAGGAAGTGGACCAGCAGCATGCGCGGTTCCACCTCGGCGCTCACCGCTTCGCCGTTGACGGTCATGTTCACCTGCATGGCTATGCCTCTTCTCCGGTCGGTTCGTGCTCCACATCGCTGCGCAGCACCCGGTCGACCGCGGTGCGGAGTGTGCGGATGGTGAGTTCGGACGCGAGATGGCGTTTGTAGTCGGCGGTGCCGCGCGCGTCTCCCACGGGTTCGCAGGCCTGAGCGGCCATCCGGCCGGCCTGGGCGAAGGCCTCCTCCGAGGGCGGCCGTCCCGTCAGGTAGTCGGCGACGTCCGTGAGTCCGGACGGGTCCGGGTTGACGGCGGTCAGGCCGACCGCGGCGCGGGCGAGTTCGCCGCCCTCCACCGTGACGGCGGCGCCGGCCGCGGCGACGGCCCAATCCCCGGTCCGCCGTTCGACCTTGGCGTACGCGCTGGAGCTGTGGCCGTGGACCGGGACGACGATCTCGATGAGCATCTCGTTGTGCGCGAGGGCCGTCTCGTACGGGCCGACGAGGAACTCGGCCATCGGGATCTCGCGGCGTCCGCCGGGTCCGCGCACCACGCACGTGGCGTCGAGGACGCCGCAGACGGTGGTGAGGTCCTCGGCCGGGTCCGCCTGGCACAGCGACCCGCCGATGGTCCCGCGGTTGCGCACCACCGGGTCGGCGATCACCTTCTCCGCGTCACGGAACAGCGGGAACACCGCGGCGAGTTCGTCCGATTCGAGGAGGCGGCGGTGCCGCGTCATCGCACCGATCCGCAGCATTCCCGGCCCGGTGGTGATGTATCCGAGTTCGCCCTCGAGGTCGTTGATGTCGATGAGGTACTCGGGGTTCGCGAGACGAAGCTTCATCATGGGGAGCAGACTGTGGCCGCCTGCGACGAGTCGGGCTTCGTCGCCCAGCCGGTCCAGCAGGGCGATGGCGTCCTCGACGCCGGTCGCGCGCTCGTATTCGAAGGATCCTGGTACTTGCATTGTGACCTACCTCACAAATGTGGATCCTCTCAGCCTGCGCAAGAACCGGTGGCCCGTCAACCCCCGGTGAACCGCCCTATTCGACGCCGGATTCGACCGGTTCCTCGTGGTGTATCCGGCCCCTGGCCTCCACCAGCGGGCGTCCGGTGCCGCCCCACCGGCGGGCGATGATCTCGGCGGCGATGGACACCGCCGTCTCCTCCGGCGTCCGGGCACCGATGTCCAACCCGATGGGACTCGACAGCCGGGCGAGTTCGGCGTCGGTCAGACCGGCCTCGCGCAGCCGTTCCCTCCGGTCCAGGTCGGTTCTGCGCGACCCCATCGCGCCGATGAACGCGACGTCGGGAATGCGCAGTGCCGTCTCGAGGAGGGGGACGTCGAACTTGGGGTCGTGGGTGAGTACGCAGATCACTGTGCGGCCGTCGATCGCCCGGGCCTCGGCCTGGGCCGCGAGGTACCGGTGCGGCCAGTCCACCACCACCTCGTCGGCCGTCGGGAATCGCGCGTGTGTCGCGAACACCGGACGGGCGTCGCAGACGGTGACCCGATATCCCATGAACGCACCCTGCCGCGCCACCGCGGCCGCGAAGTCGATGGCCCCGAACACCAGCATGCGGGGCCGCGGAGCGTAACTGGCTACGAACACCTCCATGCCCTCGCCGCGGCGCTGGCCGTCGGCGCCGTACGTCAGCACCATGCTTCCGCCCGCCGCCAGCAACCCGCGGGCGTCGTCGGTGATCGCGGAATCGGCGCGCTCCGAACCCAGCGAGCCCGTCACCGCCTCGGGTCGGACCACCAGCCGGCGCCCCACCCACGAGTCGTCGGGATGCGCGACCACCGTGGCCACCGCGACCGGCCGATGCTCGTCGATGTCCTCGACGATCCCGGCCAGCTCCGGAAAGCTGTGCCGCGCCACCGGCTCGACGAAGATGTCGATGATTCCACCGCACGTGAGGCCCACCTCGAACGCGTTCTCGTCGCTGATGCCGTAGCGCTGCAGCACCGGGACCCCCGACGCCGCGACCTCGGTCGCGAGTTCGTACACGGCACCCTCGACGCAGCCACCCGACACCGAGCCGGATGCCGTCCCGTCGGGTGCCACGACCATCGACGCCCCGGCCGGCCGCGGAGCGGATCGGAACGTGCGCACCACCGTTCCGACGCCCGCCGTCCCACCCGCGGTCCACACGGCCATCAGGTCTGCCAGGACGTCCCGCATCAGCACCCTCCCAGTCGGGTCCGGCGTGGGATACACGCTCAGCTACAAGACTATCGCCGCGGCGGGTCCTGGTCGGGAGACCGGAGCGTCGCCGTCGCCCGGCGGTTACATTCCTTGACGCGTATATACGCGAACAGGCATACTCAAGGACATGGCACCGGACGTGTTCACCGTGGTCGCCGAACCGCAGAGGCGCAGGATCCTCGAACGACTGCGAACCGGCCACGCCAGCGTCGGCGAACTCGTCGACCACCTCGCACTGCCGCAGCCGACCGTGTCGAAACACCTACGGGTGCTGCGGCAGGCGGGGTTCGTCACCTGCCGCACCGCGGCCCAGCAGCGCATCTACAGCCTGCACCGCGAACCGTTCGACGAGTTCGACGCGTGGCTGCAGCCGTACCGCCAGCTGTGGACCCACCACCTCGACGCCCTGGGGCGGCACCTCGATTCGAAGGAGAACTGACATGACCGAGCCGGACGCACGACGCGACTTTCGTCCCGGCCCACTCCGCCACGCCGAGGTGAGCCGGGGCGGCACCCGGTGGGCCCTGACGTTCGTCCGCGACTTCGCCCACTCCGCCACGGCGCTGTGGACGGCGCTCACCGATCCGGGGGAACTCCCCCAATGGGCGCCCTACACCGCCGACCGCGACCTCGGATCGGTCGGACCCGCCACCCTGATCATGATCGACGGGGACCAGCGCACCGAACTCGACGGCACCGTCACCCGCGCCGACGCCCCCCGCGTCCTCGAACACGCCTGGGGCGACGACGTGCTGCTGTGGACCATCGAGGGAACCGACTCGGGCACCCGGTTGACGTTGCGCCACACGCTCGACGACCAGCGCACCGCGGCGATGACGGCGGCCGGGTGGCACCTGTGCCTCGACGTCGCGGAGGCCCTCCTCGACGGCAGCCCGGTCGGGCCGATCGTCGGCGCCGAGGCGATGAACCACGGCTGGCGCGAACTCAACGAGCAGTACTCCGCACGCCTCGGCGTCGAACCGATCGATCCGACGCTCCCCTGAATTCGGTGACGGCGGCCGCCCGGACCCCGGTACCGTCGATCCATGGGACTGCAGTGGGAAGCCGTGGTGGTCAACGCCGTCGATCCGACAGCCCTGGGACGATGGTGGGCCGACGCGCTGGGCTGGGGCGCCGTGACCGACTCCGACGGCGACGTCCACATCCGGCCCGAGGCCGACAGCCACCCGGAAATTCTGTTCGTGGCCGTGCCGGATCCGAAACAGATCCAGAACCGCCTCCATCTCGACTTCCGCCCCGACAATCAGGACGCCGAGGTCGAGCGGCTTCTCGCGCTCGGTGCCCGCCGCGCGGATGTCGGTCAGGGCGAGCAGAGTTGGGTGGTGCTCGCCGATCCCGAGGGCAACGAGTTCTGTGTGCTCTCAGGTCGACGCTGACGTCCGCTCAGGCCGCCGTCGCCCGTAGCGTCCGCAGGGCCTCGTGCTGCACGACGAGAACCCGGCCCACCGGCAGACCGAGCACACCCGCGGTGTCGTGGGCGGAGAGCCCGTCGATGACGCGCAGCAGGACGACCTCCCGGGCAATCGGGTCGAGATCGTGGAGCAGGCGCGCCACTTCGGGCGGGACGTCGGAACTTCCGGCGCCGGGATATCCGTGTGCGACCGTCCTGCTCACGATGCGGTACACCTCGCGGACGGGATGGTCGCTGCGGGCGAGGGACGGAAGTTCCCGCGCCACCGCGAGCAGTGCCTCCTGCGCGACCTCGTCGGCCGCCCGCCCGCCTTGCTGGGAATTCCCCACGCGCGTCCGGCAATAGCGCACTACCTGCGGCCACAGCGTCGTCATCATTCGCCGGACTGCCTCGTGGTCCCCCGCCGCGGCTGCCGCGGCCGCCGAATGCAGTTCCTCGTCAAGCACACTCATGTCGCCCTCGTTCCCCCGACCCCGCCGCACCCGGTGACCCGTCACGGCGCTTCCGTACTCATCTTCCGACACACGAGGAGTCGACACATCAGGGATGTTCCCCATTTCCCTGCGCGTAAACCACTACATGTCCGGCTTCTTCCGCAGGTTCTTGGTCTGGCCTCGTTGCTTCTTGGCCTCGAGTCTTCGCCGCTGCGACCCCTTGGTGGCCGTGGTCGGACGCCGGGTACGGGGTTCGGCCAGGACGGCCGCCCGCAGCAGCGCTGCCATCCGGGCCCGTGCCGCGCGCCGATTGCGCAGTTGCGAACGGGTTTCGGACGCGACCACGCTGACCACACCGTCAACGAGCCTGTGTCCCAGCCGAATCTGCATGCGCTCGAGCTGGGCGGGCGACAGCGTCGACAACGTCCACAGGTTCACCCGCAACTCCACCCGCGAATCGGTGGTGTTGACGCCCTGACCACCGGGACCGCCGGCGCGGGAGAATCGCCACTGCAACTCGGCGGCGGGAACGACCAGCGATCGTGTGATCTCGAGGTCGTCGGTGACGTCGCCACCGGGAAACACCGGAGGAACGTCGCTCACACTCCCAGCGCCCGAGCGAGCACCGGCCAGGAATCGTGAAGGTCGTCCTGCCAGTACCCCCACGAGTGTGTACCCGAGTTACGGAAACTTTCGGTTGCAGGTATTCCCAATTCTCCCAGGCGATCCGTGAATCGATGCGTGCAGTAGTTGGTCACCGCTTCGATGGGTCCACCCGCGTAGATCTGCCGGGCGAGCGTGGCGACATTGCCGTCGATCCCGGGACCGTCCAGGGTCTCGTGACGCCCCGGCAGCCCGTTGCCGTTGGAGAGAAACAGTTCGGTTCCCCGCAACTTGTCGGCATTGACATAGGGATCGTTGGCCGCCCACGCCGGATCGTCCAGCTCCCCGTACATGTTGACGGGACTGCCGTAACCGTAGTTGTCCATGGTGATCTTGATGAAGAGCTGACCGAGCGGGTCACTGGTGAGGGCGCAACCGCTGTAGGCGGCCACGCCGCGGAACAGTCCGGGAGCAGCGATCGCCAGCTGCAGGGCCGCGGTGCCCACCCGTGACATCCCGGCCAGCGCGTTGACTCCGTTGGTGCCGAGGGCGGCGTCGACCACCGGTGGAAGTTCCTGAGTCATAAAGGTCTTCCACTTGTTCACCCCCATCACCGGATCGGGGCTCTTCCAGTCCGTCCAATACGCGTTCTCGCCGCCGGAGGGGCTGACGACGTTGACGTTCCGATCCGAGAGGAACTCTTCGACGTCGGTCTTCTCCCGTCGAACCTCACCGTCGAGGAAGTACAGCGTGGGCCGCGGCGCACTCGTGTCGGCGGGGCGCTGGACGTGCACCGGCACGACCCGCTGCATCGACGCCGAGAAGACGTGCAGCGTCAGATGTCTCGGATCGATAACGGTGACGTGATCGAGCGTCGAACCGTTGGGCGCCGTCACGGAACCGAGCGCATGGCCGGTGTCGACGATCGGATCGGCGGTCGCGACCGCGCCGCCGAGTGCGAGGGACACCGCGGTGACGGCCGCGACGGCCGCTGTGCGCAGTTTCCCCCGAAACATGTGTCGTCTCACGACCGTGTACCGCCCTCCACCCGCACGAATTCCGGTCCCGGGGCATGCTAACAGTTCCCATCTTGCCGAGTAACGGAAGAGCCTTTCCGTGCGATGAACATCCGACCCCTCGAGTTCATTGAAGGACCGGCATGACCTTCCCCCCGCCCTCGTCACCCGTCACTCGCAAGAAATGGCCCTGGATCACCGGCGGCATCGTCGTAGCGGTGGCCGTGTTCTCGTTCCTCAGCCCCGCACAGGACGACCAATCGGCCCAGGCGACAGCAGCATCCGCGTCCGCGACACCCGCGGTCGCCACGTCGACGACTGCGAGTGTCGCGTCGAGTTCTTCGACACCGGTACCGGTTTCGTCTGCGCTCGCCCTCTCCCCGATCGAGCCCGCCGTCGCCGACGGTGCCGACGCGACCGCCGCGCTGCAGCAACTCGCCGGCCTCGACATCAAGGGACGCGCACCGAAGACCGGCTACGACCGCGACCTCTTCGGACAGGCGTGGACCGACGACGTCACGGTCGAGGGCGGCCACAACGGCTGCGACACGCGCAACGACATCCTCGGGCGCGATCTCGAGCAGATCGTGTTCAAGCCGGGCACCCACGACTGCGCGGTGCAGACCGGAACGCTGCACGACCCGTACACCGGCACCACCATCGCGTTCGTCCGCGGCGAGGGCACGTCGAACGCCGTGCAGATCGATCACGTCGTCGCACTGTCCGACGCCTGGCAGAAGGGCGCCCAGCAACTGGACACCGCGACCCGGGTGAACTTCGCAAACGATCCGCGGAACCTGAAGGCCGTCGACGGACCTGCCAACCAGCAGAAATCGGACGGCGACGCCGCCACCTGGCTGCCCCCGAACAAGAGCTACCGGTGCACCTATGTGGCCGATCAGGTGGCGGTGAAGGCGGCCTACGGGCTGTGGGTCACCCAGGCCGAGCACGACGCGATCGCCCGGGTCCTGCAGGACTGCGGGGCCGCGACACCGGCCGCGGCGCCCGCCCCGGCGACGAGCACGGTGCCGGAACCCATACCGGCGCCCGCGCCTGCGCCCGTTCCCGTTTCCGTTCCGGCGCCCGCGCCGGTCCCGTTCGTCGACACGGCATCGCCGAGCGACGTCTACTACAAGAATTGCGCTGCGGCCAGGGCTGCCGGCGCGGCACCGGTCCACATCGGCGAGCCGGGCTACGGCACACATCTCGATCGCGACGGCGACGGTGTCGGCTGTGAGTGATCCGGGCCTGCCGAGACACGCACCGCCACCGCAGGTTAACCTGAACTGCCTGCAGGGACGTCGGGTACCTGTAGCTCTCTGTACATGTCAGAAAGATGAGATCGGCATGACCACTGCACCCGACGCACTCGGGCACCCCCCTCACACCGGCGAACCGCCCGTCACCCGCACCTACGTGAAGCCGGCATTGTCGGCTCGCGAGGTCGAAGTGCTCCGGCACTGGTTGCGGGGCGATTCCAAGCTCGCCGTCGCGGCCGACCTCCACATCGCCCTCGGAACGGTCAACACCCACCTGACCCGGATCCGCGAGAAGTATGCGCTGGTCGGGCGCGACGCGTCGACCAAGACGGCACTGCTCGTGCGGGCGCTTCAGGACGGGATCATCACCATCGCCGAACTCTGAGGACTACGCGCGGCGCAGCGCGTCGCGGTCGATCTCGGCCACCGACGTCAGTCCGCTGAGTCCCATCGTGAGGTCGAATTCGGCGATCACGTTGGCCGTCGCGTCCCGCGCCCCCGCCTGACCCGCGAGGGCCAGACCGTACAGGTGGGGCCGGCCGAGCGTCACCGCGTCCGCACCGAGCGCAAGGGCCTTGAAGACGTCTGCTCCCGTGCGGATTCCGCTGTCGAGGAGCAGCGTCAACCGGCCGTCGACGACGGGCGCGATGTCGACGAGCGCGTCCAGCGAGGACACGCTGCCGTCCACCTGTCGCCCACCGTGATTCGACACGACGAGGCCGTCGACTCCGACGTCGAGTGCGCGCCGGGCGTCGTCGGGGTGTAGCACGCCCTTCAGGAGGATCGGGAGCGACGTCCGGCTGCGCAGGGTCTCGATGTCTGCCCAGCTCAGCGACGGACGGGAATAGATGTCGAGAAACGTCTCCACGGCGGCCCGCGGTTCCGGCGACCGGAGGTTGTCGAGGAAGCGGCCCGGGAAACGCCGGGTCATCGACACCAGCGACCGGATCGCGCCGAGCGTCACCTCGACGTCCGGCTTCTTCGCCGCGGCCTTGATCCGGTCGTGCACAATTCTGCGGAACACCGGGTCGGACGTGTACTGCGCGATCCCCTGTCCCTGCGCGAACGGCAGCGAGCCGAGGTTGAGGTCTTCCGGCCGCCAGCCGAGCATCGTCGTGTCGAGGGTGACGACGACGGCGTCCGCGCGAATGTTCTCCGCGCGCTGGAGCAGGCTGTCGACGAGATCGTCGTCCGTGCTCCAGTACAGCTGGAACCACCGGGGCGCATCCCCCATCGCCGCCGCACTCTCCTCCATCGGGGCGCAGCCCTGGTTGGAGAAGATGTACGGCACACCCAGTTCGGCGGCGGCCGCGGCGATGGCCACGTCGGCCTCCGGCCTCGCCAGTTCGGCGGCGCCGACGGGAGCGAGCAGTACCGGCGCCGGGATCCGGCGCCCGAACAGTTCCACGCCGATGTCGCGCCGCGAGACGTCGCGCAGCACCCGGGGAACGATCTGCCATTTGTCGAACGCATCGCGGTTGGCCTGCATCGTGCGACCCAGTCCGGCGCCGCCGTGCACGTAGGCCCAGCCCTTGGCGCTCATCTTCTTCCGCGCGCGCCGCTCGAGCGTGTCGAAGTCGGCGGGAACGGTGGGCGTGCGCCCGAGGACGCCGTCGCGGTAGATCAGATTCTGGCGGGCCCGGCCCGGGCTGTCCTGGTTCTCGCTCGCAGACATGGGCAGAGTCTTGCACAGCGCAACACGGACCGGCGCCGGGTCGGCGGGACGCGTAGGTTTGTGACCGGCCCCACATGGTGCGCCAGTTCGATCACCGACGTCCTAGGAGACCGCGATGCCCGACCGTCCGTCCCTCACCGGCGCTCCCTGCTGGATCGATCTCACCAGTTCCGACCCGCAACAGGTCATTCCGTTCTACACGGGGCTGTTCGGGTGGAAGTCCGACACCAACGAGGATCCGCAGTACGGCGGTTACTCCATCTTCAGCAGCAAGGGCAAACCCATTGCGGGGCTGGGCCCCCAGCAGCAGGGAAACCCGTACGGCAACGTCTGGACCACGTACATCGCGTCCGAGGACGCCGAGGCCACCGCAGCGAAGGCCGCCGCGGCCGGCGGCCAGGTGATGATGCCCGCGATGACCGTCGGCGACCAGGGCACGATGGCCATTCTCGGTGATCCCGCCGGCGCCGTGATCGGCGTGTGGCAGGCCGATCAGCACGCCGGCTTCGGCCTGGTCGACGAACCCGGCGCCCCCGTCTGGCACGAAACGCTGTCCCGCGACTACGCGGCGGCGCTCCCCTTCTACGCGGACGTCTTCGGCTGGACCTACCAGACCCTCGGCGACACAGACGAATTCCGCTACTCCCAGGCCAACCTCGGCGACCGCACCGTCGCAGGCATCATGGACGCCGGCTCGTTCCTGCCCGAGGGTTCCCCCTCGTTCTGGCAGTTCTACATCGGCGTCGAGGACACCGACGCGGCGGTCGCGAAGGTGACCGAACTGGGCGGCAGCGTCCGGCGCGAACCGGAGGACACCCCGTTCGGACGGCTCGCGTCCGTCGCCGATCCCCTCGGCGCCGCCTTTCAGATCACCACGCTGCAGTCCTGACCGGTGCGGCGGCGCGGCCCGTCCGCGCCGCCGTCACACCGGGCCGAACGACGCCTGCGCCTCCTTGGCGTTCCAGATGTCCAGGAGCGAGCGGAGGATCTCCTCCGACATGCCCAGACCGCCGAGATGGCTCTCTCCGTGCATGGTGTGGAACTCGGCGTCCGGGAGCAGCGCAACCATGTGCTGCCCGTGCCGGAGGGGGATGATGTGGTCGCAGTCGCCGTGCCACCAGCGCACGGGGGTCTTCACCGAATTGACCCGGAATCCCCAGTCCCGCGCGAACAGTACGAGGTCCGCGAACGGGGCACTGAGCTGCTTGCTGCCGCCGTTGAGCAGATCGTCGAGGAACATCGCCTTGAACTCCGGCCGCGCGAGCAGGCGGCGGTCGCCTTCCGGGGACAGTCGCCCGTACAGGTCGATGATCGGCGACGCGAACGGCCTCGCCAGCCTGATGACGGAACTCGCCGCCAGCCCGACCGGGACTCCGCCCGCCGACAGCACCGGTGCCGCCAGCACCGCGAGATCCATCAAACCGCTGCGGATGGCGTCGGGCCCCTGCGTCGGCGCGACACCGCCGAGGATGCCGGCCGCGATCACCCGGTCGGGCATCGCGTGCGCCGCCGCCAGCGAGTAGGGGCCGCCGCCGGACAGTCCGACGAGCGCCATCTGATCGATGCCCAGGGTGTCGGCGACTGTGCGCAGGTCCTCCGCGAAGTCGACCACGGCGCCGTACCGGTGCGGCGTCGACGACCCCACCCCCGGCCGGTCGATCCCGATCAGCCGCACGTGCTCACGCTCGGCGAACGCACGCGCCTCCATCGGCACCTGCCTGCGCGCGCCGGGTGTGCCGTGCAGCCAGAACACTGCCCTGCCCTGAGCCGAACCGAATTCCGCGAAGCCGAGCCGACGCCCCTCGCCTACCGCGACCGTGCCCTCCAACTGCGGGCGTGCGATATCCACCATCCCCACAGCTTCGCACGTGACCGTCGTCACGTTTTCGTTCGGGACCCGATCAGCGGTGCGCGGTGGACGTGAACTGGTAGGTCGCGGCGTCGACGATCTGATCGGGCGACACCTCGATCTCGCCGTTCAACCACGCCGTCATGAGTTCCGCGAGCCCGCCCACGAACAGCAGTGCGGTGATCTCGTCCTGCGGTGACGACCACGCCCGGTCGCCGTACAGCGCCTTCGATTCCTCGGCGACCAGCAGCGCGAATGCCCGCAACAACTCGCGTCTGCGCGTGCGCAACGGCTCGGCGCCCGCCGACTCGATGATCGACACCCGGCCCTTCCGCGGGTCGGCCGTCAGAATGTCGACGAAGGTCGCGATCGCGGCGCGCGCCCGCACCTCCGGGTCACCGGTCACGGCCTGCAGGGTGACCCGCGCAGCCTCGGCGATCTCCGCGGCGATGCCCTCGATCACCTGCACCAGCAGGTCGTCCCGGCTGCGGAAGCTCTCGTAGAAGTAGCGTTCCGTCAGTTTCGCCTCGGCGCAGATGGCGGTCATGGTCGCCTTCTCGCCGCCGACGGTGCCGAACACCTCCAGTCCCGCCTCGAGCAGCCGCGCGCGACGGTCCGCGGCCCGCTCCTCCGAACTTCGTCCGCGGTACTGCCGCGCCGGCTGACTCATGACTCGATGTTGACAGAACAGCAGGTGTGACGCACACTACACACATCTGACAGGATGCCCTGTCACATACGCCGACGAGGAGGGCCGATGCCCAGAGTTCTCGCTGCTCCCCCACCGGAAAGTGCCCTGTTACCCATCTCGGGCAATGCCGGATTCCCCGTCATCGGACACTCGCTCGACTACTTCCGCGACCCGATGGGACTGCTGCAGAGCCGCTGGGATCGCTACGGCCCCGTCTCCTGGCTGAGCATGGCCGGCAAGTGGTGGGTCACCGTGCTCGGGCCGGACGGCTGCCAGGAGATACTGCAGAACAAGGAACGGGCATTCGTCAACAGCGACGGGTGGAGCGTGCTGATCGGACCGTTCTTCCACCGCGGCCTCATGCTCCTCGACGGCGACGAACACCTCGCGCATCGGCGGATCATGCAGCAGGCATTCACCCGCGACCGGTTGTCGCGCTACACCGAGACACTCCATCCCGCGGTCGAGAGGGGACTCGACGCCTGGCAGCCCGCCCTCGGGTTCACCGCCTACCCCGCACTGAAGGAACTGACGCTGGATCTCGCCACGAGCATCTTCATGGGCGGCGCCGAAGGGTCGACGCACCGGGAGATGACCGAGATCAACAAGGCCTTCATTGATTGCGTGCAGGCCGCCACCTCGGTGGTGCGGTACCCACTGCCCGGAACCCGGTGGAAACGCGGCATCGACGGACGCGCGCGCCTCGAGGACTTCTTCCGCCGCTACCTGCCCGCCCGGCGCGCGGGTGCGGGCGACGACCTGTTCTCCGCGCTGTGCCACATCGAATCCGACGAGGGCCGGCGGTTCGGCGACGACGACGTCGTCAACCACATGATCTTCCTGCTGATGGCCGCCCACGACACGTCCACGATCACTCTGTCGACGATGATGCAGTACCTCGGCCAGCATCCCGAATGGCTGGAGCGATGCAGGCGGCAGTCGGCGGCGCTCGGCACGACCACCCCGACCTACGACCAGCTCGACGAACTCACCGACCTGGACCTCGTGATGAAGGAGTGCCTGCGCCTCGTCCCGCCGGTGCCGGTGGTCGCCCGCCGGGCGGTGAAGGACACCGAGGTGCTCGGCCGCTACATCCCGCGGGGAACGTACATGTCCGTGGTCGTGCACTTCACGCACCACATGCCCGAGTACTGGCCCGACCCGGAGACGTTCGACCCCGAGCGGTTCGCACCCGGACGCCGCGAGGACAAGGTGCACCGATTCGCGTGGGAACCGTTCGGCGGCGGCGTGCACAAATGCCTGGGAATGCACTTCGCCGGCGCCGAGATCAAGACGATCATGCACCACCTGCTGCAGCGATTCGACTGGCAGGTGAGCCCCGATTACATCGCCCCGCTGAACTACACCTCGCTGCCGTTTCCCTCCGACGGGCAACCCGTGGACCTGTATCACCGCATCCACTGAGATGTTCGACCATAGTGGGGTCATGACCGTTTCGGCGCCGCCGCTCGACGTGTACTCGCAGCCCACGCTGTCCGCCCTCATGCCGTCCGTTCTCGCCTCGCTGGGGGTCGCCGGCCAACCCAACCGGCTGCACCTGCCCGACAGCCGGCACACCGTGGTGCTCCTGATCGACGGGCTGGGCTGGACGCTGCTCCGGCGTCACCGCGAGTTCGCGCCGTTCCTGGACGGCCTCGCGGGGCGGCCGATCCGGGCCGGGTTCCCCACCACGACGGCCACCAGCATCGCGTCGTTCGGCACCGGGCTACCGTCGGGCAGCCACGGCATCACCGGCTACCAGTCATACGTCCGTGCGGTTCACGGCACACTCAACTGGCTGTCGTGGCGCGCCGGGCACAAGGGCGACGAACTCACCCGGCTGGTTCCCGAGGTGGTCCAGCCCGCGCCCACCGTGTTCGAACGTGCCGCGACGGACGGCATCACGTGCACGACCGTGGTGCCCGCGAAATTCGACGGGTCCGGCCTCACCCGTGCGGTCCTCCGCGGCGGCACGTTCCGGGGCATACACGCGTACGGTGACCTCATCGCGCACGTCGTCGCCGCCTCCCGGTCCGGCGAACGGACCCTCACGTACTGCTATCTCAGCGAAATCGACACGCTCGGGCACATTTACGGACCGGGATCCGAATCCTGGCTGCACCAGCTCGCCGTCGTCGACCGGCTCGTCGAGAAACTCTTCGCCGGTCTCGCGGCCGCAGGTCCGGGAATCACACTCCACGTCACCGCCGACCACGGCATGATCACCGTCGACGACGCGGACAAGATCGACTTCGACGGCACTCCGGCGTTGTCGGACGGCGTGGTGGCCCTCGCCGGCGAACCCCGCTGCCGTCACGTCCACGCAAAGGCCGGAGCCGCGCACGAGGTCGCCTCCCGGTGGAGGAGCGAACTGGGACACCGCATGTGGATCGGAACGCGAGACGAGGCCGTCACCGCCGGGCTGTTCGGACCCGCAGTACGGTCCGAGGTCCAGGACCGCATCGGGGACGTCGTCGCCATCGCACAGGGCGGTGTCGCCGTGGTGCGGAGGAAGGCGGAGTCGAGGCTGTCCGCACTCCCCGGCCAGCACGGCGCCCTCAGCGACGACGAGTTGCTGATCCCCTTGCTCCACACCGTCACGCCGTAATCCCGGGCCGCTCAACGGTCTCCGGTACCACTCCTGATAGAAATGACGAACAGCGTTGATTTCAGGAGAGATTCATGCCCCGCTCTGCGGTACCGAACACCGGCTCCATCATCACGACCGTACGGAACAAGTGGCCCTGGATCCTCGCAGGCCTCATCGTCGTGGTTCTCGTCGCGATGCTGTCCCCGGACCCCGACGACACCCTCGCCGCCGGCACCGAACCGATCTCGCCGTCGGAAGCCACTGACGCACAACAGATACAGTCCGCCTTCGTCGCGCTCGCCACCCTCGACGTGAAGGGGCGGGCACCCAAGACCGGATACGACCGGGAACTGTTCGGCGCCAGCTGGACCGACAACGTGTCGGTCGCGCTCGGACGCAACGGCTGCGACACCCGCAACGACATCCTCCGCCGCGACCTCGTCGACATCACCTCCCGCGACCGCACCCGCGAGTGCGTGGTGCAGTCGGGAACGTTGCGGGATCTGTACACGGGCAACATCATTGCGTTCACCCGGGGCACGAAGACGTCGGATGCCGTGCAGATCGATCACGTGGTGGCGTTGTCGGACGCTTGGCAGAAGGGTGCGCAACTCCTCGACGCGCAGACGCGGGCCGACCTCGCGAACGACCCCCGCAACCTGCAGGCGGTGGACGGGCCGACCAATCAGCGCAAGAGCGACGCCGACGCGTCGACCTGGCTGCCCCCGCTGGCGGCGTACCGCTGCACGTATGTGGCGCGTCAGGTGGAAGTGAAAGTGGCGTACCGACTCTGGGTGACACCCGCCGAGCACGACGCGATGGCCACGGTGCTCACCGGCTGCGGTGCGCGGTGATCACGCACCGGGCGGGGCGAGCCGGTTCGCCGAGCCCGTGTCGGCCGCCGGGGCCGTCGCACCGGAATCCCAGTCGACCGTATTGTTGGAACCGGTGACGTCGAGGGAGTCGAGCGACACGGCGCGCACGAAGTTGTCGTTACCGCTCACCGTCGTCGCACCGGAGTCGTCGACGGTCACGGAGTTCCCGCTTCCGCTCACCGAGATCCGCTCCGCCTGCTTGCCGAGCACGCTCACGGCGTTGCCCTGCAGGTCGATCGACTCGACGACGTCGATGGTGGAGCTGTTGCTGCGCCCGGTGATGGTGAGCGTTCCGGTCTGTCCGCCGACCACGTTGGTGTCCTGACCGCGCACGATCACCGCGTTCGACCTGGCCACGGTCGCCGAGACGCCGTTGGCCTCGATGGTGACGGTGCCGCATTCACCGTCGAGCACCACCCCCGCGCCGTCCTTGTTCACGATCACGTCGCGGCCGGCGCAGTCGCCGCCCGAGTTCAGCTCCACCGCGGAGCCGTCGCCGCCGGCCGGTTCGCTGTCGTGCGCGGCGTCCCGTCCGCACCCGCCGGACGCCGCGGCCACCACCACCAGACAGGCGATCGTGGCCGCGGCGCGGAAACCGCTCCGCCGGAGGTTGTGCATCGAACGCAGATCAGCTCTGCGCGAGCACCGGCATCGTGACGACCTGGCCCGCATAGGACAGACCGGCACCGAACGCGAGGAGCAGCGCGGTGTCGCCGGGCTTGACGTCTCCGTTCACCAGCATCGCTTCCATCGCGAGCGGCACGGACGCGGCCGACGTGTTGCCGGACTCGGCGATGTCGTCGGAGACCGGCACGTTCTCGGGAAGCTTCATGCTGCGGGCGATCACCTCGGTGATCCGGGAGTTCGCCTGATGCGGAACGAAGGCGTCCAGATCCTCGACGGTCAGTCCCGCCTTTTCGACCGCGGCGAGCGCGACCTTACCCATCTCGAAGGCGGCCCAGCGGAACACCGCGGTGCCGGCCATCTTGATGTACGGACGCTTGGCGCCCGGCGTCGTGATGTATTCGTACCAGTCCAGGTCCTGCACGATGGCGTCGGCCTGGGAGCCGTCCGAACCCCACTCCACCGGCCCGATACCCGCGACGTCGCTCTTGCCGACCACGACGGCGCCGGCGCCGTCACCGAAGATGAAGCGCGTGGCGCGGTCGGTCGGTTCGGTGGTGACGCTCATCTTCTCGACACCCACCACGAGGGCGTAATCGACCGAGCCGCCGCGCACCAGATCCGACGCCACGGTCAGCGCCGTGCAGAAGCCAGCGCAACCGCCGCCGAGGTCGAACGCACCGGGACCGCTGGTGCCCAGCGCGTCGGCGACCAGAGCCGCGGCGGGCGGCGTCAGGAGGAGATACGTCGACGTGGCGACGATGACGCAGCCGATCTGCTCGGGGTCGATACCGCTCGCCTCGATGGCCTTGCGTCCGGCCTCGATGGACATCGTGACGACGTCCTCGTTCTCCGCCGCGAACCGCCGGTTCCGGATGCCCGAGCGAGACTGGATCCACTCGTCCGTCGAGTCGATCAGTTCACAGATCTCGTCGTTGGTGACAACCCGTTCGGGCCGATACACGCCGAGCCCGAGAAGGGCGGACTGCCGACCTCCAGCCACGGTGGCAATCTGCTTTCCCATCGATCGATCTCCTCATCAGGTCCCGCGTGGTTACGCGCAGTGTGGACTTGTCGCCAGCACACGTTACGTCGAGCGCCGCCCACGGGGTAGCACCGGTTCCTGTTACTCGTCGGTAACAAGAGGTTGGGGGAGAAATCCGACGGCACGAAAAGGGCGGTCAAACCCACACTTCGGCACGAACGTACTTGTTAGACTTTCCCCGGTTTCCAGCAGTTGATCACCGGTAGGGGGAGTGGTCGTTCCAGGCCACGCAGTGCCGCCTGCTGCTAGAGATGGAGTGTCCTCGTGAAGCGAACCAGAGCTCTTGCAGCAGCGTCACTCATCGGCGCGGCGGTGACGTTGATCACCTTCGGCTTCGCCGGTCCGGCGGCAGCGAATCCCAACGCCATCAACCCGATTCCCGGCCTCAACGGCACCAACGGGATACCGCGCCTCACCGGGCGCACCCAGGCGGTCGCGCAACAGACCGGCATGCTCAGCCCCAACCGCACCCAGGACGCCAACGTCCTCGGCACCGACCTCGGCATCATGTGGGACAACGGCCAGGGCCAGGTCCTCACGGCGTTCGGAGACTCCGCCGGGCTCGGGCTGCCCAACCTGCTGTCGGGCAGCCTGTGGGCCTGGCGCAGCAGCACACTCTTCCGCAGTTCGGACGGCATCCTGTCGGACGGGATGAACTTCGACAGCTCGCCGCGCGACATCTTCGGCCAGTCCAAGGAACTCGTCCCGAGTCCCAAGATCCCGTTCGTCGAGATCAGCCGCATCCCCACCGCCGGCGTCGCCGCCGGCAACACCCAGGTGCTGAGCATGATGTCGGTGAAGAACTGGGGTCCGGCCGGAACGTGGGACACCAACTACTCCGGCCTCGTGTACTCCCAGGACAACGGCGAGAACTGGACCGTCGCCCCCGAGACGCAGCGGCCGAATATCGGCGGTAACGCCAACTTCCAGATGAGCGCGTTCGTCAAGGCCGACGGTTTCATCTATCAGTACGGCACCCCCGCCGGGCGCGGCGGTCTCGTCCACATCGCGCGGGTCCCGGAACCTCAGATCATGGATCTCGGAGCGTACGAATATTTCGACGGCGCCAAGTGGATCAAGGGCAACCCCGACGTCGCGAAGCCGATCATGCCGGGCGGGGTCGGCGAATTGTCCGTCGCATACAACCAGTACCTCGGCCAGTACCTCATGCTGACCACCGACCAGTACAACTCGGTGGTCATGCGACGCTCGCCGTCGGTCACCGGACCGTGGGGCCCGCCGGAGGTGCTCGTCGACACCCGGGAACTGCCCAGCGCGTACGGCGCCTACATCCACCCGTGGTCGTCGGGACCCGACCTCTACTTCCTCACGACGGTGCACAACAACTACAACGTGCTCCTCATGCACACCACCCTGACTCCGTAGCAGTCGTACTAGCGTCAGGGCATGGATGCAGCGGCCTGGGACGAACGGTATTCACAGAGCGAACTGGTGTGGGGCGCCCCACCCAACGCCGTCGTGGTCGAGCAGGTCACTTCGCTACCCCGCGGTCGCGCACTCGACCTGGCGTGCGGGGAGGGTCGTAACGCACTCTGGCTCGCCACCCGCGGCTGGGAGGTGACGGGCCTCGATTACTCGGCCGTGGCCGTCGACAAGGCCCGCCGCGTGGCCGCCGATGCACCCCGATCGGTCCGCGAGCGACTCGACTACCGCGTCGCCGACGTCACCGATTCGGACCTCGGCGGCGAGTACGACCTCGTGCTCGTGATCTACCTCCACCTCGCTCCCGCGGAGCGCCTGCGGGTTGTGAACCGCGCCATATCTGCGCTGAAACCTGATGGAATCCTCATGATTTTGGGGCATGACGCCGTTAACTTGTCGCAGGGCGTCGGAGGTCCCCAGGACATCGAAATCCTCTACACCCCAGAAGATCTGATGAATTCGATCGACGGTCGGCTCGTCGTCGACGTTGCAGAACGGCGCTTCCGCGAGACGGACGCCGGGACGGCGATCGACGCGCTCGTCGTCGCACACCGCCCGAGTCTTGGCAGTCAGGTAAATCGGGCGTAATATCGGCGATGTTACCGACGAGTAATAACTTGGGCGGTACTAACGGATAGACCGCACCATCTCACTGGGAGAGACAGAAGACATGGGCCATTACAAGAGCAACGTCCGCGACCTGGAGTTCAACCTCTTCGAGGTACTCGGTCTCGAGCAGCCGCTGAGTGACGGCGTGTGGGGCGATCTCGACGCCGACACCGTCCGCAACATGCTCAGCGAGGTTGCCCGTCTCGCCGAGGGACCGCTCGGCGAGTCCTTCGCCGACGCCGACCGCAACCCGCCGGTCTTCGACCCCGAGAACCACACCGTCACCCTGCCGGAATCCTTCAAGAAGTCGTTCCGCGCACTGTGGGACGCCGAGTGGTACCGCATGGGACTCTCCGAGGAGATCGGCGGCGTTCCCGTGCCGCGATCCGTCGTATGGGCCATCGGTGAGCTGATCCTCGGCGCCCAGCCCGCCGCGCACATGTACCAGGCCGGGCCCGCGTTCGCGGACGTACTGTTCAACAACGGTACCGACGAGCAGAAGCAGTGGGCCGCCACCATCGTCGAACGCGGCTGGGGCGCCACCATGGTCCTCACCGAACCCGACGCCGGTTCCGACGTCGGCGCGGGCCGCACCAAGGCCATCAAGCAGGACGACGGCTCCTGGCACATCGAGGGCGTCAAGCGGTTCATCACGTCCGCCGACTCCGACGACCTGTTCGAGAACATCTTCCACCTGGTCCTGGCCCGCCCCGAAGGCGCAGGCCCCGGCACCAAGGGACTGTCGCTGTTCTTCGTCCCCAAGACGCACTTCAACTTCGAGACCAACGAGTTCGGCGAACGCAACGGCGCCTTCGTCACCAACGTCGAGCACAAGATGGGCCTGAAGGTCTCCGCCACGTGTGAGGTCACCTTCGGCGGCCACGGAATTCCCGCCCAGGGCTGGCTCGTCGGCGAGGTCCACAACGGCATCGCGCAGATGTTCGACGTCATCGAGCACGCCCGCATGATGGTCGGCACCAAGGCCATCGCCACCCTGTCCACCGGCTACCTCAACGCCCTCGCGTACGCGAAGGAACGCGTCCAGGGCGCCGACCTCACGCAGATGACGGACAAGGCCGCGCCGCGCGTCACCATCACGCACCACCCCGACGTCCGTCGCGCCCTCGCCATGCAGAAGGCGTACGCCGAGGGCCTGCGCGCCGTGTACCTGTACACCGCGGCGCACCAGGACGAGGCCACCGCCAAGCTGGTGTCCGGCGCCGACAAGGACCTCGCGTTCCGCGTCAACGACCTGCTGCTCCCGATCGTCAAGGGTGTCGGCTCCGAGCGGGCGTACCAGTACCTCACCGACAGCCTCCAGACGTTCGGCGGCTCCGGCTTCCTGCAGGACTACCCGATCGAGCAGTACATCCGCGACGCCAAGATCGACTCGCTGTACGAGGGCACCACCGCCATCCAGGCGCAGGACTTCTTCTTCCGCAAGATCGCCCGCGACCGCGGGGTGGCCCTCGCGCACATCGCCGGCGAGGTCAAGAAGTTCATCGACACCGAGGCGGGCAACGGTCGCCTCAAGGCCGAGCGCGCCCTGCTCGCCACCGCCCTCGAGGACGTCCAGACCATGGCCGCCACCCTCACCGGGTACCTCATGGGTGCGCAGGAGCAGCCGTCCGAGCTGTACAAGGTCGGGCTCGGTTCCGTCCGATTCCTGATGTCCGTCGGCGACCTGCTCATCGGCTGGCAGCTGCTGCGTCAGTCCGAGATCGCGATCAAGGCCCTCGACGAAGGTGCCTCCGACAAGGACAAGGCGTTCTACGAGGGCAAGGTCGCCATCGCGTCCTTCTTCGCGAAGAACGTCCTGCCCGAGCTGACCGCCACCCGCGGCATCGTCGCCAACCTCGACAACGACATCATGGAGCTCGACGAAGCAGCGTTCTGATCGGCTTCCACACTGGCCCGGCGGCCGGGGTACTCCCCGGCCGCCGGGCTTTTTCGTGCCCACTGCCGGTTGCCGCACCACTTCTTCGTCGACGCATCGTCTGTGGTGGCCGAAACGGCGCGCGTGAGCCGAGAAGGAGTGCGGGAGTTGTCCACAACCCCCGATCCATCCACAGACAGGCTCGTCGGGAACGATTCTCGACGTTTCTCCCGGCGAGAATCGTTCCCATGGAACACGACCCGCACGCGCTGCTGCGGCACCAAGAGGCGTTGGACCGCGGCTACAGCGACGACGAGATCCGGCGTCTGTACAGCCGTGGCGAGTGGCAGCGCATCGGCCGCGGCGCGTACGTCTGCACGTCGTCGTACTCGGCGCTCGGCGAGGAGGAACGCCACCGATTCCTGATCGACTCGACGACTCACGCGCTGTCGGACTACGCGATCCTCAGTCACCAATCCGCCGCCGTCGTGTACGGCCTGCCCCTGTGGAAGACGCCGCTCGACCGCGTGCTCGTCACCCGGAACCGGCGCGGTGGTGGCCGGGTCAAGCGTCGGACCACGGTGCACTGCGCCCCGATGGGCGAGCACGTCGCCGTGGTGGACGGGCACTCGCTGACTCTCCCGGCACGAACCGTGGTCGACCTCGCGAGAACGCTGCCGTTCGAGCAGGCCGTGGTGGTCGGCGACGCGGCCGTCCGCAGGTTCGGCATCGGCCGAGAAGATCTGGAGGCCGAACTCGCCCGTGCTGCCCGCCGTCACGGCGTCGATGCGGCGCGCAGGGTCGTCCGCTTCGTGAGCGGCCACAGCGAAAGTGTCGGTGAATCGCGAAGCCGGGTGATGCTGTCGCGTGCCCGGCTTCCCGTCCCGTCCCAGCAGGGCGAGGTCTTCGAACCTGGCGGGCGCCGGATCGGACGCGTCGACTTCCACTTCGACGGCATCGTCCTGGGAGAGTTCGACGGATGCGTCAAGTACGGACGATTGCTGAAATCCGGAGAATCACCCGGCGACGCGGTCTTCGCCGAGAAGCTACGTGAGGATGCACTGCGCGACCTCGGATTCGAGGTGGTGCGGTGGACGTGGGACGACCTCGAATCACCGGGGCAGGTCGTGGAGCGAGTCCACCGCGCGATCGCGCGCGCCGGGTCGCCACGAGGCCAGGTGACGCCGCTCCCCTCCGCACATCCGCTCACGATACGGGCACTGTAAACTCACCACTTCTCCTTTCGCGCAACACTTTTCGGACCCAGAGGGAGTGCGGCTACCGAGAAGGAGTGCGGCTATCCGCCGCCGCTCGGCTTCGGTGCGGAGGTGGTGGGCTTCGGGCTCTCCGGCGCCGTGGACGGGGCCGGAGAGGCGGCGGGGGTGCGCTCGTCGGGCTTGGGCGCGCCCGGCGCCTCGCACTTGACGATCGGGACCGGGTCGTAGCGGACGGTCCTGGTGTTCCGGGAAATCTCCTGGCCGGTGGCGTGATCGGAGATCACCCGGGTGTCGCTGGCGGTGAATCCCGGGGCCCCGCTGGAGGCGATGCAGTGATCGCCGGCGGGCAGGGTGACCGTGTCGGGCTGCGTCGGCTTGGTGCGGTTGCCGGTGATCGAGTCGACGTCGACCGACTTGGTTCCCCAGAACCGGATGGTCAGATCGGACGCGCCGCCGATGGCCTGGATCATCACGCCCGTCTTGGCGTTGTTGCGGAACTGCAGGTCGATGGCGCCTTCGAAGACGGTCGCCTCCCGCGCCTCCGGGTACCGCGAGATGTAGTACGAGTGCTCGGTGTGAGCGACGTCCTCCATACCGGCGAAGTACGCGGCGTTGTACAGCGTCGTCGCCACCTGGCTGACACCGCCGCCCACCGCGGTGTCCGGGCGGCCGTTGTTGATGATGCCGGACTCCACGTACCCCTGAGCCGTGCCGCGCGGACCGGTGTACCCGTTGAGGGAGAAGGTGTCGCCGGGCCTGATCAGCGCACCGTTGATCTCACTGGCGGCGAGTCGGATGTTCGTGCCGGACGCCGCGGAGAAGCCGCCGGTGGTGAACTCGCCGATCACCTCCTTCACCCCGAGACCCTGCGCGGCCTCCGTGGTGAGAGCGGGCGGGACGGGGCCGTACACCGCGGCGATCGTATGAGAACCGTTGCCGCGCAACACCTCGGGCAACGTCTCCAGGGTCTTGGGCCACTGCACCAGGTCACCGACCACTGCCGGGACGACCGTGGGCGATCCCCCGTCGAGCGTGATCGCGGCATCCTTCGGTGCGATCTCGGTCGACACGAGCTGAGGAGCGAGGATTCCGGTGGCCGCGTCGACGTTGTACGTCGGCTTCAGCCCGCCGGTGCCGTCCGGCTCGAAACCGACGATGGCACCGATCTGCTGACGCGGCGCCGTCGCGACCTTGCCGTCACGACCGGTGACCACCAGATCCGCCGAGGCCGCGGGCGCCGCCACGTCGTCGAGCGCCTTCTGGACGCCTTCCTTGGTCACGGTGACGGGCACGACGTCGACGGGCAGTTCCACCGTTCGGCCGAACGCCCACTTCTCGATCAACGCCGCCTCGGCGGCCTCACCGTTCAGGTTCTGTCCGGTGGACGGATCCACCGGCACCGGGGTCTCGCCCTCGAACACGACGGTTCCCTCGCGGGACGCACGATCGGTGTCATCGCGCAGGCCGTCGACGGCGGACGCCAGCGCGGCCTCGTCGCGGGTCGACACCACCCCGATCTCGTCGGTGGTGAAGAACGACGTGAGACGGGTGAACGGGTTCAGCGGCTGAGAATGGGCCCGGTCGAGGGTGGCCTCCCAATCGACCCCGAGCCCGGCGGCGGCAGGGACGAGTTCCGTCGACACGTCGCCGGCCTGCACCGTCAGCGGCTGATCGACCCGGGGGCCGACCTGCGCCTGCAATGTGGCCTCGGCCTCCTCGCGGGACGAACCGCCCACATCGACTCCGGCCACCGTCACGCCGCGCGGGACTTTTCCGGAGGACACCGCGAGATCCGCGGCGTACGCGAGGCCGAGCACGGCGATCACACCGCCGGTGACGGCGGCGATCTTCATCCACGGGGCACGCGCCGGAGTCTCCTCGGCCGACGCCGCTGCCGGCTCCGGGTCGGGCTGCGGCGCAGCGGCCGGCGCCACGACCGTCGGTTCCTCCGCCGCGGCGGTGTACGCCACAGTCGGACCGGGAACCGGGCCAGCCGGAATCGCGGGAATCACCTGCGTGACGTCCTCGTTCGCCGGCGGCTCCACCCACAACGAGGCTTGCTCCCCGGAACGTTCCCCCAGGTCACCGAGGTCCAACTGTGTTGTGGGAGCCTCGTCGGCACTCGGCTGTGCCGTCGGAGGCTCGTCGGCACTCGGCTGTGCCGTCGGAGGCTCGTCGGCACTCGGCTGTGCCGTCGGAGGCTCGTCGGCACTCGGCTGCGTCGTCGGAGGCTCGTCGGCACTCGGCTGTGCCGTCGGAGGCTCGTCGGCACTCGGGACCGGACTCGCGTTCTCGACACTCTCGGGCTCGACACTCCCGCGCGACGTGGAGGGGTCCGGCGTCGACCGTTCGGGCGCAGTGCGCCCCTTGTCGCCGTCTTCGTCGTTCACCGTGGCCCTCTCACCGAGTTGTCCTTCGTGCGGGCCTCAGCTTGCCGTCGGTGCTCGTTGCATTTCAAGCGCGATCCGATTCCGAGCGAGGCCCGGTCGAGACCCCCACGTCAGCGTACCGGCCGCCGGAAATGCAAGAGCCCCGCGCTGCTGCCAGGTCGGGGGTCAGGCAGCAACACGGGGCTGACAGGGATATCGCCAGCTAATCTCCAGCGTTACACCTCTCGGAAAAGATTTCGGGGATCCGGCCACCCCTCGTTGCCGGATCCCCGCTCGTACTGCGCGCACGCTGGCCTTTCCGATCTCCCAGCTACCGGAAAGGCCGGTCGGTTCACGCCTCTATGATTGCCGTCACACCCTGGCCGCCGGCGGCGCAGATCGAGATCAGGCCCCGGCCCGAACCCTTCTCCGCCAGCATCTTGGCGAGCGAGGCGACGATGCGGCCGCCGGTCGCGGCGAACGGGTGCCCCGCCGCCAGCGACGACCCGTTGACGTTGAGCTTGCTGCGGTCGATGGAGCCGAGGGCGCCGTCGAGTCCGAGGCGTTCCTTGCAGTATTCGTCCGATTCGAACGCCTGCAGCGTCGCCAGCACGACCGACGCGAACGCCTCGTGGATCTCGTAGAAGTCGAAATCCTGCAGCGTGAGGCCGTTGCGGGCCAGCAGGCGCGGGATGGCGTACGTCGGCGCCATCAGGAGGCCGTCCTTGCCGTGGATGTAGTCGACGGCAGCGGTTTCGGAGTCGACGAGATGCGCGAGCACGGGGAGCTTGCGTTCGGCGGCCCATTCGTCGGTGGACAGCAGGACCGCGGACGCGCCGTCGGTGAGCGGGGTGGAGTTGCCCGCCGTCATCGTCGCGTCACCCGCCTTCACTCCGAAGACCGGCTTCAGCTTGGCCAGCTTCTCCGCGCTGGAGTCGGGCCGGAGGTTGTCGTCGCGGGTGAGGCCGAGGAACGGGGTCACCAGGTCGTCGAAGAAGCCGCGGTCGTAGGCGGCGGCCATGTTCTGGTGGCTGGCGGCGGCCAGTGCGTCCTGGTCCTCGCGGCGGACGCCGAACTCCTTGGCCGTGATGGCGGCGTGCTCGCCCATGGACAGCCCGGTGCGGGGTTCGCCGTTGCGCGGGATCTCGATGCCGAGCATCGACGGGCGGACGTTGCCGAGGAGCTTGATGCGGTCGCCGGTGCTCTTCGCGCGGTTCAGCGACAGCAGGAATTCGCGGAGTTCGTCGTTGACGCCGATCGGTGCGTCGGAGGTGGTGTCGACGCCACCGCCGACACCGGCGTCGATGCGACCGGCCGCGATCGCGTCACCGACGGCGACGATCGACTGCAGTCCGGTGCCGCAGGCCTGCTGCAGGTCGAAGGCCGGGGTGTAGGGGCTGAGGGCGCTGCCGAGCACGCATTCGCGCATCAGGTTGAAGTCGCGGCTGTGCTTGAGGACGGCACCGCCGGCGACGAGGCCCAGCTTCTCACCCTGGAGGTTGAAGCGGCTCACCAGTCCGTCGAGGGTCGCGGTGAACATGTCCTGATTGGACGCCTGTGCGTACTTCCGGTCGGAGCGGGCGAACGGGATCCGGTTTCCGCCGACGATCGCGACGGGACGCTGCTGCTTTCCGCCCGGCTTCGGCGCCGCTGCGGTGGTTGAATTGGTGCGAGCTTTGCTGGTCACTGACGTCTCCAAGGATCTGGTGCGATTACCTGTTGGCTACTATTCTTACTCAGGAGTAAGTTGCTTGTCGACACCGCACTTCACTCGGTGCTCGGTGACTGACCGCCTAACGACGACAGAAGGTAGGACCGTGGCAGCCAGCAAGGGAGCTCCCGACATCTATTCCCAGTTCCTCTCATCCGCACCCGGCGCGTTCATCGCCGCGAAGGCGGGACTGCCGCGGCCCGAGCACCTGCGGCGATACAAGCACGGCGAACCGCCGCTCGCCGGCCCGGTCCTGATCGGCGGCAAGGGGCGTCTCGTCGAACCGCTGCGCGAACTGCTGTCCGACTACCCCGCCGCGGGAGCCGGCGACGACAGGTACGGCGCCCTCGTGTTCGACGCCACCGGCATCGGCTCGGTCACCGAACTGGAGCAGCTGTTCGAGTTCTTCCAGCCGGTCATCCGCAACCTCGCGCCGTCCGCGCGCGTCGTCGTCCTCGGAACCACCCCCGAGGAGACGTCGGGCGTCGACGAGCACATCGCGCAGCGCGCGCTCGAGGGCTTCACCCGCAGCGTCGGCAAGGAGGTCAAGCGCGGCACCACGGCCCAGCTCGTCTACGTCTCGCCGAAGGCCGCCCCCGGACTGTCCGGTCTCGAATCGACGCTCCGCTTCCTGCTGTCGGCCAAGTCCGCGTTCGTCAGCGGCCAGGTGATCCGCGTCGGCGACGAGGACTCCGTCGCACCCGCCGACTGGGACAAGCCGCTCGACGGGAAGGTCGCCGTCGTCACCGGTGCCGCCCGCGGCATCGGCGCGACCATCGCCGAGGTCCTCTCCCGCGACGGCGCGCACGTCATCTGCGCCGACATCCCCGCCGCCGGTGAGGCGCTGTCCGAGACGGCCAACAAGGTGGGCGGCACGTCCCTGGCGCTGGACGTGACGGCCCCCGACGCGGCCGACAAGCTCGCCGAGTTCGTCCTCGAGCGGCACGGCGGCGCAGACATCATCGTCCACAACGCCGGCATCACCCGCGACAAGACGCTCGCCAACATGGACGAGGGCCGCTGGAACATGGTGATCGGCGTCAACCTTCTTGCACCGCAGCGCATCACCGAAGTCCTCGTCGCCAAGGGTGCGCTGAAGGAGGGCGGTCGCGTCATCGACGTCTCGTCCATCGCCGGCATCGCGGGCAACCGCGGCCAGACCAACTACGGCACCTCCAAGGCCGGCGTGATCGGACTCGTGCAGGCGTCCGCGCCGGTGCTCGCGAAGAAGAAGATCACGATCAACGCCGTGGCACCGGGCTTCATCGAGACCGCGATGACGGCGGCGATCCCGTTCGCCACCCGTGAGGCCGGACGTCGCATGAGTTCCCTGATGCAGGGCGGCGAGACCGTCGACGTCGCGGAGACCGTCGCCTACTTCGCGAGCCCCGCGTCGAACGCCGTCACCGGGCAGGTCGTCCGCGTCTGCGGCCAGAGTCTGCTGGGCGCCTGATGTCGGGCAAGGTCGTGCAACTCACGGAGAAGCCGGGCACGCTCGACATCTACGCCCGCGCCGTGCGCAGCGCACTGCCGGTCATCGGTGCGAGCGGGGACAGCGCCCCGGACACGACTCTGGTTCTGAACGGCGTGCGCGTCGACCCCGACAACCTGGCGGCGTACGACAGGGTGACCGGACTGCGGTTCGGCGACACCCTGCCGCTCACGTACCCGTTCACGCTCGTGTTCCCCATCGTGATGAAACTGATGGTGTCCGAGGGGTTCCCCTTCCCCGCCATCGGTTCCGTGCACGCGGAGAACGTCATCGAACGGTTCCGGCCCATCTCGGTGATCGAGCCCCTCGACGTGTCGGTGCACGCGGAGAATCTGCGCGAACACCGCAAGGGACTGCTGATCGACGTGGTCAGCGAGATCAAGGTCGGGCGCGAACTGGTGTGGCGGCAGACGTCGACGTTCCTGCGTCAGCAGAAGACGTCGCTGTCCGGTCAGCCCGGCCCGGAGCCCAAGGCCGAGGAGGAGCCGGCGCGTCCGCTGCGGACGATGCGGGTCGATCAGAAGACGATCAGCAGGTACGCCGCGGTGTCCGGTGACCGCAACCCGATTCACGTGTCGTCGTTGGGCGCCAAAGCCTTCGGGTTCCCGAAGACCATCGCGCACGGCATGTGGAGCGCCGCCGCCGTCCTCGGGACGGTGGAGGGCCGGATTCCGGACGCCGTCACGTACAGCGTGCGTTTCGGCAAGCCGATCCTGCTGCCGTCCACGCTGAACGTGTACGCCGATCAGACCGCCGACGGCTGGGACCTGTCGATCAAGCACCCGAAGAAGGGGTACCCGCACCTCACCGCGACGCTGCGCTGACCGGGACGAACGGGACGCTCGTTCGATCTGACCGAACGAGCGTCTCGTTCACTCCGGCTTCTTCTTGCCCGCGAGGCCGCGCCAGGCCAGGGATTCCAGCAGGTCGGCGGCGGCGTCCACCTCGATCTCGCCACCGGCGACGCGGTCGGCGACGGCCTCCCCCGCCCCGACCAGGGCGATGGCGATCAGTTCGAAATCCTGGCCCGGTTCCGGGTCCTTGGTGCTGGACTCGAGCAGGTGCGCGGTCAGTTCGATCAGCCGGTCGCGGCTCGACTGCACCGACCCGACGAACGCCTGCTGCCCCATCGCCTGGCGGTACAGCACCATCCACGACTTGCGATGCTTGCCGACGAACCCGAGAAAACCCTCGAGCGCCCGGCGCAGCTGTTCGCGGGGGCTCAGCCCCGGATCTCCCGCCGGAGCGAGTGCCTCGACGAAGCGCAGCCCCTCCCGCTGGATGCACGCCGCGAACAGTTCGTCCTTGGAACCGTAGTAGAGGTAGAGCATCGGCTTCGAGATCTCCGCCTTGGCCGCGATCGCGTCCATCGACGTCTCGTGAAAACCTCTGTCGGAGAAGACGTCGACGGCAGCGTCGAGCATCTGCTGCTCGCGCACTGCGCGCGGCAGTCGCTTGGTGCCGCCGGCCATTCGTCCTCCAATATTCGTCGAACCCGCTATCTTACTCTACGGTAATAAAGCGGGTTCGACCGGCGGACGAGAAGAATACCAGCACCCCGTCGCCACACCGCGCGCTAGCAGGCGATGGCGCCCTTCGCCCGGGCGACCGTCAGGACGGCCTCGTCGACGCGCTGCTGCGGCAGCTTGCCCGACGCGACGGCGCCCTCGAGGTGATCGAGCACCCGCGGGACGTCGTCGGTGGTGAGCCACAGCGCGACGTCGACACCGGACTCCAGCGCCGTCTCGACGGCCTCGGTGATGTCGTAGCGGTCGGTGATCGCCTGCATGCCGCTGAGGTCGTCGGTGAAGATGGGGCCGGTGAACGGGGGCGCCCCGTACCCGGTGCCGCCGCGCAGCAGTGCGACCGCGTCGGGGCTGATGCTGGCGGGGATCCCGGGTGCCGTCAGACCCGGCACCTCGAGGTGGCCGAGCATGACGCCGACGCCCGTGGACACGAGGTTCCGGAACGGGACGAGGTCCTTGTTCTGCAGCTGGTCGAGCGGCGGGGTGGTGACGGCCCCGGTGTGGGAGTCGCCGGACGCCGATCCGTGGCCCGGGAAGTGCTTGATCACGGGCAGGATTCCGGCGTCCCGCATTCCGCGCGCGTAGGCGTCGGCGTAGCGGGTGACGACGGCCGGATCGTTCGAGTAGGAGCGGTCGCCGATGACGCTGTCGTCGGGCTGGCTGCTCACGTCGACGTCCGGGGCGAAGTTGACGGTGACCCCCAGATCCTTCAGACCGCGGCCGCGCTCGAGCGCCATCTGATACGTCTGTTCCTCCGTCATCGTGGCGGCGGTCTGCCGGGCGGACGGGTCGGCCCCGAGCAGGTTCTCGACACGCGACACGCGTCCGCCCTCCTCGTCGATCGTCACCATCAACGGCAGCGACGATGCCGAGGCGACCTGGGGAACCTCGTGGTTCGCGAGCATCGCCTCGTCGGTCCAGCTGCCGATGAAGATGCCACCGACCTGCTCGGCCCGGACCACCTGCGCCGCGTCCGCGGTGCCGGTGACCCCCACGTTCAGCAGCTGAGCAAGCTTGCGCCGCAACGGCAACGACTGCAGGAACTGCGTCTCGCACGACGCCGGAGCGGCGGCGGGTGCCGCGGTGCCCGTGTGCGACGCCGGATCCGCGGAGGACGGCTCTGCGGACGACGGGGCCGACGTGGCCGAGGACGACTCCGCGACCGTCCCGCCACCACCCGACGAACATCCGGCGACGAGGCCGGTACAGGCAGCGAGCGCGAGGGCATACTTGATCCGCATGGGTTCGACGGTAGCCCAGTTCGCCACCGATGCTGCCCTCACAGGCCCCGAATCAGGGACCGCTGCCGTCCTCCTTGGTAATCTGGACATCAGAGGAAACCCGTACTCAGGAGGTCGTGGTGCCCGGTGGTTTGATGTTGATCGCCTACGACGGATCCGACAACGCCAAGCGCGCGGTCGAGTGCGCGGGCCGCTTCCTCGCCTCCAATCGCGCTGTGCTGGTGACGGTATGGGAGCCGATGGTCCGTCAGGCCGCGCGCATGTCCGGACTGTCGGGTGTGATGCAGCCCGAGTGGGTCCCCGACGAGGAAACCGAGGACGTCGCGTTCTCCGACGCCCGGGTCACCAACGCGGAGGGCGTCGAACTCGCGGAGGCCGCCGGGCTGTCCACCGAGGGTCGCTGCATCGAATGCACCAGCACGATCTGGACGGCCATCGTCGAGACGTCCGACGAACTCGCGGTCGACATCATCGTCACCGGAACCCGCGGCACCACCGGCCTGCGGTCGCTGCTGCAGAGCAGCGTCGCCGACCACGTGCTGCGTCACAGCCACCGTCCCGTGCTGATCGTGCCTCCCGGGAAGTAGCCACGGCGCCCGACTACTGTCGGGTGCACCATGGACGGCTTCCTCCTCTCACGCGCCGACCGGACGCTCCGCACGTCCGGCGTGCGGCACGGATACGACACGGCAGCGACTGCGGTCGCCGCGCTCGCGCACGGTGACACCGAACTCGTCGTCGGGGCGCTTCCGTTCGACCCCGGACACCCCGCGGCGCTGAGCGCCCCGGAATCCTGGGAATTCACGGACGGCCCGTGGCGGCCCGTCGCCGTTCCCCACCTCCCGCCCGTACGCCTCACCGCGGAGGTCCCCGAACCCGCCGAGCACGTGGCGCGGGTGCGATCCCTCGTCGACCGCCTGCGCGGCGGTGTTCTCGGCAAGGTCGTCGCCGCACGCAGCGTCACCCTCCGCGCGGACGCCCCCATCTCCGCAGAAGCGTTGGCCGCACGAATGATTCACCAGAACCCCACCGCCAACGGGTTCGCGGTGGACCTGTCCGCGGCCGGCGACGACTTCCGCGGGCACAGTCTGGTCGGCGCCAGTCCCGAGGTGCTGCTCAGCCGCCGGGGACGTCGCGTCACCTGCAGGCCCCTCGCCGGCACCGCCCCTCGTCGCGCCGATCCGGAGGCCGACGAGAAGGAAGGCCGCGGCCTGCTGGAGTCCACGAAGAATCTGGCCGAGCACGCGTTCGTCACGGCGTGGATCGAGGACGTCCTGACCCCGCTCTGCACCGAACTCACCGTCCCGAAAACGCCGGTCCTGACGAGCACGCACGAGGTGTGGCATCTCGCGACCCCCGTCGACGGGGTGCTGCGCGATCCGTCGACCAGCGCGCTGACCCTCGCGACCCTGCTGCATCCGACCCCCGCCGTGTGCGGCACGCCCACCGACCTCGCCCTGGCGACCATCCGCGACGTCGAGGGCGACCGACGGTTCTACGGCGGCGCGGTCGGGTGGTGCGACGGCGCCGGTGACGGCGACTGGGTGGTCGCCATCCGGTGCGCCGAGATCACGGCGGACGGCCGCGAGGCGCTGGCGTCCGCGGGCGGCGGGATCGTCGCCGACTCCGACCCGGAATCCGAACTCGACGAGACGACCACGAAACTGCGCACCCTCCTTCGGGCACTCGGTGTGCAGCAGGGTCCGTGAACTGCAGAAACAGCGGCGCCCGAGCACCAATCAGCAGTTCGGCGGCCTCTGGGTGATACCTTGACCCGAGCAATTCGTACGCGGGAGTAGCCGTGTGCGTCGATGGCACGACAATGGGAGATGTCTGATGGGGAAGTTCCTTGTGCCCGGTGTGGTCAGCGCCGTGGTCGGTGTCGCTCTCGGCACCGTGGCGACGCTCGGCATCACCGCAGCCGCACAGGACAACACGCGTCCCGAGATCGACCGGAGCGGCAACGCGGATTCCTCACTCCTGAACCAGGTTGAGTACGGCAGCCGCTGAGAGCGCCGGTTCGACACGTTCCCGCACTTTCCCCGAGTCGGCGGCCATGTCGCCCTCGGCGGAACCTCTCTCCCGGCGGTGGCTGTTCGGCGCCTCTGTCGTAGCGTTTCTTCTCGCATTCCTGCAAACCCCCGGCCGGCTCGCCGCTGACACCAAATACGACCTGTCCCAGAACCCGATCGGGTTCCTGGAGCGGGCCGCGCATCAGTGGAGCAGCCAGGCCCCCATGGGCCAGGTGCAGAACCAGGCCTACGGATACTTCTTCCCGCACGGCGCGTTCTTCGCCCTCGGCGACGTCCTGAGCGTCCCGGCATGGATCACCCAGCGCGTGTGGTGGGCCTTGCTGCTCGTCGCCGGATTCTGGGGCATCGTCCGGCTCGCCGAGGCGGTCGGCGTCGGCAGCCGCTCGTCCCGCATCATCGCCGGTGTCGCGTTCGCGTTCTCCCCCCGCGTCCTCACCACCCTGGGGTCGATCTCGTCGGAGACCCTCCCGATGATGCTGGCGCCGTGGGTTCTCCTGCCCGTGGTCGTCGCCCTCGCCCACGTGAGTGGCAATGCGTCCCGGGATACACGATGGCACTCACCTGCCCGGTTGGCCGCCCAGTCGGCGCTGGCCGTCGCGTTGATGGGTGCCGTCAACGCCGTCGCGACCGCGGCCGCGTGCCTCGTCGCCGGGCTGTGGTGGATCTCGCACCGGCCCAACCGGCGGTGGTGGGTGTTCACCGCATGGTGGTTCACGTTCCTGGCCCTGGCCACGCTGTGGTGGATCGTGCCTCTGCTGCTGCTCGGCAAGGTGAGCCCGCCGTTCCTCGACTACATCGAGTCGTCCGGGGTGACCACCCAGTGGACGTCGCTCGCGGAGATCCTCCGCGGGACCGACAGCTGGACCCCGTTCGTCTCCCCCGAACGCATTGCCGGCGCCGTCCTGGTGACCCAGCCCGCCGCGGTCGCCGCGACCGGGCTGATCGCGGCCGCCGGGCTCGCCGGGCTGTGCATGCGCTCGATGCCGGCCCGCGGCCGCCTCACCCTGATCCTGTTCGCCGGCGTCGCCGGACTGGCCGCCGGATACATCGGCGAACTGGGTTCCCCGTTCGCCGAGCAGGTGCGACTGTTCCTGGATTCCGGCGGGGCTCCCCTCCGGAACGTCCACAAGCTCGAGCCACTCGTCCGGCTGCCGCTCGTGCTGGGGCTCGCGCACCTGCTGGCGAAGGTGCCGCTGCCCGGTTCCGTGCCGCTCGCCCGGTGGCGCAGCGCGTTCGCCCACCCCGAACGCGAACCGATGGTCGCGGTGACGAGCCTCGTGCTGGTCGCTCTCACCCTGGCGACGTCGCTGGCCTGGACGGGCAAGCTGGCACCGCGGGGCACGTATACCGACGTCCCGGACTACTGGCAGCAGGCCGCGTCGTGGCTCGAGGACAACGCCGGCGGCACGAGTCCCGACGGATCCGACGCCGAGCGGGCGCTCGTGGTGCCCGGCGCACCGTTCGGAAGCCAGCTGTGGGGGCTCACCCGCGACGAACCCCTGCAGGCGCTGGCGTCCACACCGTGGGCGTCCCGCGACGCCGTCCCCCTCACCCCGCCCGGCACCATCCGGGCGATGGACTCGATCCAGCGGTTGATCGCGGACGGCCGCCCGTCGGACGGCATGGCGCAGACCCTCCTCGGGCAGGGCATCCACTACCTCGTCCTACGCAACGACCTCGACCCCGAGACGTCGCGGTCGACGCGACCGCTGCTCGCCCACCAGGCCGTCACCGGCTCACCCGGATTCACTCCGGTGGCGGAGTTCGGTGAGGACATCGGTCCCGGCGACGTCGAGGGACTGGTGATCGACAGCGACCTGCGGCCCCGGTATCCGGCGATCGAGATCTACGCGGTGTCGATGCCGGACGGCTCGCCGACGACGAGCGGGCCGTACACGGCGAACCTCGACGGCATCCCCCGCGTGCAGGGCGGCCCGGAATCGCTGCAACGCCTGCGCGAGAACGGCGCCCTGCCCGGAGCCGGGCCCGTCCTGCTGGCCGCGGATGCGAAGCGCGCCGGACTGCCGGTCGACGACGTCACGGTCACGGACACCCCGCGGGACCGCGAAACCGACTACGGCCAGGTGGACAACCACAGTTCGGCGCTGCGCGCCCCGGACGACGCGCGCCGCACGTTCAACCTCGTCCCCGACTATCCGGTGGCGGACACCCCGCTGGTCGAGGGGCAGTGGGAGGGCGCGACGCTGAGCGTGTCGAGCGCGGCGTCCGACGCCACCCAACTCGGCGGCGCCTCCCCCGCCAGCAGTGCCGCGGCGACCGTCGACGGGGATCCGGCGACGGGCTGGTTCAGCAACGGCATCGAGCGGGCGCTGGGTCAGTGGCTCCAGATCGATTTCGACACGCCGCTCACCAGTTCGCTGCTGCACATCACGACGAGCCCGGCCGCGATCGGCGCGCCCGTCCGCTGGATGGAGGTGTCGACGCCCAACGGCAGCACCGCCGTGAAGGTGGACGCGCCGGGCAAGCCGATCGCCGTGTCCGTCCCGGGCGGCGTCACCCCGTGGGTGCGGATCACTGCGACCCGCACCGAGAATGGTTCCGCGGGAACGCAGTTCGGGATCAGCGAGGTGTCCGTCGAGGACTTCTCGCAGCGCGACGCCCCCGTCACCTTGCCGATCCGGTACCGGACCGTGCTGCCGTCCACACCCGAGGGCGCGACCGTCTCGGGCTGGGATCTCAGCCAGGAACTGCCCGGCCGCAACGCCTGCGCGGAGGCCCCCGACCGGGTGCGGTGCAGCAACGCCTTCGTCCTGCCGCCCGAAGAGGTCGGGACGTTCGAGCGCACGCTGTCGGTGCCCGAGCCCACCGCCGTCACACCACAGCTCATGCTCCGCGCACGCCACGGCGCACCACTGGAAGAGCTTCTCACCCAACGGGACCGGCCGTCCGCGCACGGCACCAGCAACATCGCCGACCTGCGCGGGTCGGCGTTCGCCGCCACCGACAACGATCCGCGCACCAGCTGGTCCGCGATGCAGGACACCACCACCGGCAAGGGTGCGAAACCCACCCTGACGATCGACCTTCCCGAACCCACGCTGGTCACCGGCCTGCACCTGACCCCCAGCCTCGGCGCCGTGCCCGCCGCTCCCGACCGGGTCGCCGTCGACCTCGGGAACGGACCGCAGGTGCGCGACGTGGACGAGGACGGCACCGTCACGCTCGAACCCCGGGTGACCGACCGGATCGTGCTCAGCCTCGTGTCCTGGAAGAGCACCCTCGACCAGAACGCGCTGGGATTCGCCCAGTTGCAACCCGCCGGACTCGCCGAGGTCGGAGTGCTGGGCGCGGACGGCAACCTGCTGCCCGGTTCGGGTCCCGTCGACGACGCGGGCGCGCGCACCGTCACCGTGCCGTGCGAGGAGGGTCCGGTCGTGACGATCGGCGGACAGCCCGTTCGCACCAGTGTCACGGCAACGGCCGGGCAAATACTTTCCGGCGAACCGGTTCCCGCGACCGTGTGCGACGCCCCCGGCCCGGTTCCGCTGGGAGCCGGAGCCCAGGACGTGACCGTCGCCCCCGGGTCGGCGTTCTTCGTCGACAGCCTCCGCCTGAACGCCGGCGTCCCGTCGCCTCCGGTTCCGACCGAGCAGGTGTCGACCACCGCATGGACGGAGAACCACCGCGAACTCACGGTGCCGCATTCGGATGCGGACCGGATCGTCGTCGTCCCCGAGAGCACGAACGTCGGCTGGGTCGCGACCGCACCGGACGGCAGCGAACTGACCCCGATCGTCGTCGACGGCTGGCAGCAGGGCTGGATCCTGCCCGCGGGCACCGAGGGGACGGTGACGCTCGACTTCCCCACCGACCACTGGTATCGACTGGGCATCTTCGGGGGCCTGCTCCTGCTGATTCCCCTCGCCGCCGCCGCACTGTGGCCGCGCCGCGGGCGCGAGCGCGATCCCGGCCCGGCACCCCGGACCTGGGGCAGCGCGACGGTCGGGTGGCTGGGAGTCCTCGCTGCCGCCACCGTGATCGGCGGTCCCGTCGGTGCCGCGACGACGGTCGTGGTGACACTGCTGGTGGTCGGTCTCGTCCGTCTCCGCGGCACCGCCACCACCGCGCGGGTACTGGTCGGGGTCGCCGGAGCGTCGGCGATGGTCGGCATGGCGATGCTCTCCACCGGGCCGTGGCGTGCGCCCGGCGGATACGTGGGTCACTCGTTCCTGGTTCAGTTCCCGTTGCTGCTGGCACTCGTCGCGACCGGGCTCGCCGTGCTGCCGCTCGGACGTTCCGCGCTACTGGTCCGAGCCTCCCAGCGCTTGACGGCACGGCGGGCCGGTTCCTCCACCAGCGCATAACTGGCCGACGCGACCGCGACGCTCATCACGGTGGTGAGGAACAGGATGTAGACGAAGTGGCCGGAGAACGGAATCAGGCCGAACACCGGGAAGACGATGGACAGCACCGCCAGGTGCCAGATGAAGATGCCGTACGACCAGCGCCCCACGGCGAGCGCCGGCGGGCTCGCCAGGAACCGGTGCCTCGACGTGTCCGACAGCACCAGCGGGGCCATCAGCGCGAAGCTGATGACGGCGCCGAGCGCCATCTTGACGGCGTACTGCCACGGTTCGGGACGAACCAGCCCCTCCGGGCCGGCCAGGTCGGTGGCCGTGAGAGCGAACGCCACTGCCGCGACGAGAAACATCCGGACGCGGTGACGCGCCCAGCGATGCATCCGACCGGGCGGACTCACCGCCAGTTCGGCCAGCACCATGCCCGCTCCGAACCAGGGCAGGTAGCCGGGCAGCCAGTTGTCGTGATGGATGCCACCCGGTGTGGGGATCGGCACGAACGCCCACGCCAGACTTGCCGCGATCAGGGCGAGGATCACCGGAAGACGCAGCCGCGCAGCCGGACCCCGCAACCGGACCAGACCGAAGGCCAGCAACGGCAGCACCAGGTAGAACGCCACCTCCACCGACAGACTCCACATCTGCGTCAGACCGTCGGTGAGGGTGAGGGGCACGAAGACCTGGACGAGACCGAGATTCGCCCACCAGGTGCGGTAACTCGCGTGCGCGGTGGGCAGGAACGTCAGCACCACGGCGACCGCGACCCAGTACGCGGGCAGGATGCGCGTCGCCCGCGAGATCCAGTACCGGAGCACCCCCTGCGCGGGACCCATCCCCCGCGCCGCCCCGGCGTGGCTGCGCCACAACAGGAATCCCGACAGCGCGAAGAAGACCGCCACCGCCAGATCGAATCGTCCCCAGATGCGGCCGAGGACGGGCACGTGCGTCGCACCCGTCTGAAACGCCACGTGCGTCACGAGCACGCCCAGCGCCGCGAGACCGCGCATCCCCTCGAGTGCGGGAACGAAACCCCGAGGGGTGCTGGGCGCCGCAGGCGCCGGCGAGGTGCTGACCGAAGTGCTCATCACGAACAGTGTGCCTGGTAACGGCGCTGTGACGGAAAACTCCGCCCCGGTCACTTCGCCGCTGAACGGCTGGTGCGTTTACTATCCGATGGGGCAAATGCGCATTCGAGACTGTTAGTGTTTTGCCTCACGTGGTGTCGATGTGGGCTCCATGCGATCCGTGCAGCCGTGCTGCCGGTGGGGGAATCTCAATCGACAGATTTGGGTTAGGAGAGAAAGCATGGCGGAGCGCTCAGGGCCGAGCCGGATACTTGCTTGCATTCTGGTGGGCCTCGGTGCCTTCCTCTTGGCCGTCGCCATTCTCATTCCCACCTACACGGTGGGCAAGCTGGAGAAGACGCCCTTGGACCTCGAAGTGACCACGATCGCCGAAGGTTCCGGCAGCGTGCTCAACTCGCAGGCTCTTCTCGCAGGCAAGGCCGAAGTCAACACGAACGTTCCACTGGTGTCACAGCGTTACGTCACCACCGAGGACCCTGCGAACGCGGACGTCGTCACTCTCCAAGCGGGCCAGACCCTGCGGCGCACCGACAAGCAGGGCGACACCGGACTGCTGTCCGCGATCGTCGACCGCAGCACCGTCGACCGCAAGACGGCGATGCCGACCAACGACCCGGTGGGCACCATCCAGACGCAGCCCAACCAGCCTGCCGAGGAAGTTCCGCGCGACGGACTGCAGTACAAGTTCCCGTTCAACTCGGAGAAGAAGAGCTACCCCTACTTCGACCTGAGCGCGCGCGCCACCCAGGACATCGACTTCGTCGAGGAGACGGAGATCAACGGCCTGAAGGTGTACCACTACAACCAGACGATCGCGCCCGTAGACCTGTCGAAGGTCGTCAACTCGCCCACCAACAAGCTGACGCTGCCCGCCGACACCTGGGGCGTCCCCGGCGGCACCCTCCCCGTCACGATGACCCGTTGGTACACCAACGTGCGCGACGTGTGGGTCGAGCCCGAGACCGGTGTCGTCGTCAAGGGCCAGGAGCAGCTGCACCAGTACTACGCCCGCAACAAGGACAAGCCGGAGATCGACGTCCTGAAGGTGGAACTGCCGTTCAACGAGCAGACCATCGAGTACCAGGTCCAGCAGGCCAAGGACGGCATGGACAAGATCAGCACGTTCGGTCGCACCGTCCCGATCATCGCCGGCATCCTCGGTGTCATCGCGCTGATCGCCGGACTCTTCCTGGCTCTGCGCGGCGGCAAGGGCAAGCAGCCCGCACCGGCCGACGGCGGTGACCACCCGCAGAGCGGTGGTGGGCGCCACGGCGTCGACCTCGACAAGTCGGAGGCTCCCACGGAGCAGCACGACTGGACCACGGACAAGACGGAAGAGATTCCCGTCGCAGATCCGCGCCGGTACGACGAGCGCTAGAGCAGTACGGCCGGACGCCACGTAGTCCGGTCGCGAAGGGGACCTCGGTACGTCACCGAGGTCCCCTTCGTCGTACCCGGGGTGGACTGTGCGTGGCGGCGCCCGATGTCACAGGCGGCTCGTGGGAGTGAACGAATGTCACATCGGGCGCGGCGCATCCCGTCGCGCGCTGCGGACCGCGAGGATGCTGACGATCAGGGCGGTGCTCGACGCCACGCTGACGGCCACCGTGATGAGCTGCCCGATCGTGGACGCGAGGGTGAGCATGGTGGCCATCTCGACGGCGAAGCCGACCCAGGCGATCACGGCGAGGTGCGTCCGCTCCCCCGCGATAGCGGAGAGCAGGGCGCCCTGCAGGACGGCCAGGCACGCGCCGTGCAGCGCGAACAACCACAGCAGCGACTGCACGGGCCGGTACGCGTCGCCGACGAGGAGCGGGACGAGCGGGGCGGCCACCGCGACTCCCGCCACCAGGACCGCGCCGAGTCCGACGAGGACTGCGAGCGCGGAGCGGATCGCCTGCGCGGAGTGCGCCGGGTTCGCCATCCGCGGATACAGCACCACTCCGACGGCCTGTGGCAGCCAGAACGCGACCTTCGTCGCGACGGCGCCCAGCGCGTACAGGCCGGCGTCGTCGTTGCTCAGCACGATCCGGGCGATCACCACGTCCATCGACGACAGTGCGATCAGCGCCAACTGCACCTGCGACGCCTTCAGGACGGCCGGGACGCCGATCCGGGTACTCGACTCCCCGGCGATCCCCGAATCGGCGAACAGTCGGGCGCACAGGGCCACCAGCCCGGTGCCGACCGCACTCGCGGCGAGCGCGAGACCCGGTCCTCCGCCGACGGCGAGCACCACGACCGCGGGAACGACCTTCGCGACACCGGCTCCCGCGAGGACGACGCTGAGCGGGCCGAACCGGGCGGCGCCCTGCAGCAGTCCCTGTTCGGTGGCGAGCAGGACCAGGACGGGCGCCGTGATCAGCGCCGAGAACGTGGCGAGCATGCCGGTGTCGAGGACCCACGACACGACGGGGGCGAGCACCAGTGCCGCGACCGCGACGATCACCGCGCACCGGTACCCCAGCAGCCGGACGGCGCGGGCGCCCTTGCCCCGCACCACCTCGCGGGCGACCACGGTCTGCAGCGCGAGAGCGGGGACGGCGAGGACGAGCTGGGCCGCCAGCAGACTCGCGAACTCCCCGTACCCGGCCGGGCCGAGCCAGCGACTCGCCGCCCAGGCGAGCAGGTAGGACGCGATATTCGCGGTCATCGAGCCCGCCGTCACCAACGTCACCCCGGCGACCGCCGAGCTGCTCAGGGTCTGGCGTCGCATGCGCCCCATGATGCACTACGTGCCGTGCGAGCCGGGTCGATGCACCACGTATCGTGACGGCCCATGACCGCCCGGCGCCGAGCATCGTTCGTCGCAGCGGTCTACAGCCTCTCGCTGGCCTTGCTCATTCTCGGGCCGCTGCTCGGTCCCGGCTATCTGCTGCTGCGGGACGCGGTCAGCACCCCCCGCTCCTTCCTGACGGATTCCGCGCTCGGACTCACGGACGCCGCCGCACGGGCCGTGCCGCAGGACGCTCTCCTCGCGACGCTGAGCGTGTTCGTGGACGGCGGCCTGGTGGTGAAGGCGATCCTGGTGCTCGCGCTGTGGGCGGCGGGGTGGGGTGCGGCCCGGATGGTCCGCACCGTCCTGCCGACCGCCGGGCTCGGACCGCAGCTCGTGGCCGCGACCGTGACGGTGTGGAACCCGTATGTCGCCGAGCGGCTGCTGCAGGGTCACTGGAGTTTGCTGACGGGGTACGCGGCGCTGCCGTGGGCGGTGTGTGCGGCGGTCGCGATTCGGCGGGATCACCGGCAGGGCTGGTTCGCCGTCGCGGCCTGCCTCGCCGCTGCCGGGCTGACACCCACCGGCGTGTTGCTCGCGACGGTGACGGCGCTGGCCGTCCTCGTGCTCCCCGGCGGACGATCCGCGGTGTGGCTCCGCGTCACCGTCGCGCTGGGCCTGTTCGTCGTCGCGAGCGCGCCGTGGCTGGTGGCCACGGCCCTGTCGGGCGGCGGTGGGGACGGCTCCGATCCCGCGGGGGTGGCGGCGTTCGCGGCGCGGGCGGAGCCGGGGCTGGCGACACTCGGCAGCCTCGCCGGTCTCGGCGGGGTGTGGAACGAGACCGCGGTACCGCAGACCCGGACGTCGCTGTTCGCGCTCGTCGGCACGGTAATGCTGCTGGGGGTCGTGGTCCTCGGCCTGCCCGCGCTGTGGCGGCGACGCCGGCATCCCGTGGTGGCCGCGCTGTCGGCGCTCGCGCTGGTCGCGGTGCTGCTGCCCACCCTCGGGGCCACGGCGTGGGTTCTCGACGCCGGCCGCTGGCTGGTCCAGAACGTCCCCGGCGCGGGGCTGCTCCGGGACGCGCAGAAGTGGGTGGCACTGGCGGCGCCGCTGTATGCGCTCGCCGCCGCGGCCGCGGTGCTGCGACGGCCGGCGACCTGGTCCGTCTCGGCTGTCCTGATCGTGCTGCTGGCCCTGCCCGACCTCGCGTGGGGAGTGGGGGGCGCGCTGCGCCCGGTCCACTATCCGCAGTCGTGGCAGCAGGTGGCCGCCGAGGTGGAGCAGGACCCGGACAGCGGGGACGTGGCCGTGCTGCCCACCGGCATGTTCCGCAAGTTTCCCTACAGCGGTTCCGCGCCCGTCCTGGACCCCGCCCCGCGGTGGCTACCCGCGGACGTCCTGCAGACCGGCGAACTGGTGGTGGCGGGCGGCACGGTGAAGGGCGAGGGGTCCCGGGCGCAGCAGGTGGAACGGGTGCTGCTCACCGGCGGTTCCGCGGCCGATCTCGCGTCGCTCGGTGTCCGGTGGGTGCTGCTCGAGCGCGACACGCCCGGACCGCGCGGCGAATCCGCGACCACCCTGTCCGGACTGGAACGACGGTTCTCGGACGAGCATCTGGAGCTGTACCGCGTCGACGGCGACGTCGCACCGCACGAGGCGTCCGACCGAACACGGGACGCGGTGATCGCGGCCCACGTGCTGTGGGCGCTGCTGCTGGCAGGCGGACTACTCGGCGCGGGCGTGCTCGAGGCCCGGACGCGCCAGCGCCGGCGACACCAGCCCTGACGTGCGCAGACCCGCGGCGGTACCCGCGAGCACCTCGTGGACGCCGTTCCCGGTGTGCCGCCAGGAGAACTCGCCGGCCCGGACGCGGGCCTTCTCGCCGAGCACCAGACGGGTCTCGGGGTCGAGCAGGAGGGTGTGGACGGCCGCGGTCAGTTCGCCGACGTCCGCCGTCGCCGCCTCCGCGCTGCCGACCAGAATCCCGGTCACACCGTCGACGATCGAATCGGTCAGACCCTTGGAGCTGCGGTAGCCGACGGTCGGGACCCCGTGCTGCGCGGCCTCGATGACGGCGAGACCCCAGCCTTCCTTGCGGGACGGCATGACGTGCACCCACGATTGGGACAGCAACCGGTGCTTGCGCGCCTCGTCGACGTGCCCGTGGAACGTGACGGCGTCGCCGATGCCCAGTTCGTGCGCGCGGTCGCGGAGGTTCTGCTCCCACCAGCCTCCGCCGATGACGTCGAGGTGCACGTCGGCGACGGTGGGGCGCAGGGCGGCGACGGCCTGGAGTGCGTCCTCGATCTGCTTGTGCGGCACCAGCCGTGACAGGACGCACACGCTCGGGTGCGCCGTCCGGGTGCCGGTGCCGCCGACCGTGACACCGGGAGGGATGTCGTCGGCTCCGTTGCGCACCACCGCAATCCGTTCGCGTTCCACGCCGAGCTCGACCAGTTCGTCGGCGGACGGCAGCGACACGGTGAGGTACTGGTCGTCCCGGTGGGTGCGCGGCGACAACCGGGATTCCACCCACCAGCCGATCTTGCCCATCAGCCGGCCGGCCACGGGCCACTGCTCGCGGTGGCAGTGGTGGACGAGCAGCGTCACGGGTGCGCCGGCGACGACGCGGGAGAAGAACGGGATGCCGTTCTGGGTGTCGATGACGGCGTCGGGCCGGATGCCGCGCAGTGGACCGAACCCGAGCCGGCCCGCCGCGATCGCGGCGAGGGCGCGCGGATAGACGCTGTACCGTCCGCCTGCCCGGCTGATCTCGATGCCGTGAACGGTCTCCCGCTTGGCGGCGCCGCGGTAACCGGCCGTGCGGAGGGTGACCTTGATTCCCCGCGCCGCGAGCTGGGCGCCGACCTCCTCGAGGTACCGCTCACTGCCGCCACCCTGCGGGTGACCGGTGTCGCGCCAGCAGAGCAGCAGAACCTCTCGCACGTTCATATACTCCTGTGGTCGGTGCGGTACATGTGGTCTCGGGGCGGGACGTTCCGCGCGGTAGTCCCCGAACACCCTATCGGTCGCATTCCACCGGATGTTGCAGCCACCGCGAACGGATTGCGGCCCCGGCGGCCGCACTCGCTAAGGTTCAATCTCGTGACGACGCCTCCCGTGACCCGGCGATTCGGTCGACGGGCAACCCTCAAGCGGTCGTTCGGCCTGCTCAGCGACTTCCGGCACGAACAGACCGCGCCCGACCTGTTCTACGGCGCCCTCGCCCGCGACTCCGTCGAACTGATCGGCGACCTGTACGGCGGTCTCACCGATTCGGACCTCACCGGAACGACGGTGCTGGACGTCGGGGGCGGACCCGGCTATTTCGCGGACGTGTTCCAGCAAGCCGGCGCCCGGTACGTCCCCGTGGAACCGGATCCGTCCGAGATGCATGCCGCGGGGCTCGCCGTGGGCGGCGCGGTGCGCGGGTCGGGGCTGGCGCTGCCGTTCCGGACGTCGTCCGTGGACATCTGCTTCTCCTCCAATGTCGCCGAGCACGTCAGCGAACCGTGGGCAATGGCGGACGAGATGGTCCGGGTGACGAAACCCGGCGGCCTGATCGTGCTGTCGTACACGCTGTGGTGGGGGCCGTTCGGCGGGCACGAGACCGGACCGTGGCATGCACTGGGCGGCGAGTACGCCGCACGCCGGTACCTGCGAAAGAACGGCCGCGAGCCCAAGAACCGGTACGGGGTCTCCCTGTTCGAAGTGGGCGCGACCGACGGGCTTCGGTGGGCGCGGCGCACCCGGGACGCGGAGTTCCTGGCGGCCTTCCCCCGCTATCACCCGCGGTGGGCGTGGTGGTTGGTGCGCGTCCCCGGACTGCGGGAGTTCCTGGTGAGCAACCTCGTCCTCGTACTGCGGAAGAACTGACCGTGGTCGCGCTGGCTCTCGACATCGGTGGCACCAAGATGGCCGCCGGGATCGTCGACGCGGACGGCACGGTGCCGCACCCCGCGACCACCCCGACCCCGGCGACCGGCGTGGCGGACGCGTGCGCCGCCCTGCTGTGCGAGGTCGCAGGTTCGGCGCAGATCACGTCGGTCGGCATCGCCTGCGCGGGACCCGTCGACACGGTCGCCGGCACCGCGTCCCCCATCAACATCGAGGAGTGGTCGGGCGGATTCGGCCTGGTCGACGCCGTACGGGAACTCTTCCCCGGCGCGAGAACCCGGCTCGCCATGGACGGCGCCGCCGCCGCACTCGGCGAACACCATCACGGCGCCGGACGGAAAGCCCCCGACCTGTTGAGCCTCGTCGTGTCCACCGGCATCGGCGGCGGCGTGATCCTCGGCGGCCGCATCGCCGCCGGCCGGACCGGCAACGCGGGACACATCGGTCACATGGTGGTGCCCGGCGCGACCGACCCCTGCACGTGCGGCGGGGCCGGATGCCTCGAAACGGTGGCCAGCGGACCGTCGTCCGTGCGCTGGGCCCGATCCCACGGGTGGCGCGGGACGACGGGTGTCGAACTGGCGAGGGCCGCCTCGGACGGTGACGACGTCGCCGTAGCCGCACTCGGCCGCGCGGGGACCGCACTGGGGCAGGCGATCGCGTCCGCCGCCGCGCTGCTCGACGTCGACCTCGCGGTGATCGGCGGCGGATTCGCCCAGGCCGGACCCCCACTGTGGGAGCCTATGGGCCGGGCCGCGGCCCGTCACGCGCGGCTGTCGTTCGTCGCGAATCTGCGGGTGGTGCCCGCGGAACTCGGCGCCTCCGGAACCCTCGTCGGGGCGGGAGTCCTGGCCGTCGGCGAGGGCTGACGCCGCAGGATCTCCTCACCTGTTCCGAAATTCTGTAACGTGTTCTAGTGTTCAGGGTCACACCACGTTCAGAGAGGAGGTGACCGTGAGCACGAGCACTGCCCGATCCGCCGACGACTCCGATCACTCGTCCGAAGTCGCCAGGCCCAGTAACTCCCGCCGCGATCCGGAGGTCCTCCGGGACGCGCTGCAACGCTGGCTCGCCGATCGACTGCCCGCCGACGCCGCGCCCGAGGTCACCCACCTCCACCTTCCCGACGCCAACGGCATGTCGAGCGAGACCATCCTGTTCGACGCCACCTGGTCGGGCGAGATCCACCCACTGGTCGCACGGGTCGCACCGGCCGACACGACGATGCCCGTCTTCCCCAGTTACGACCTCGACGGACAGTTCCAGGTGATGGCTCAGGTGCGGGAGCACTCCGCCGTCCCGGTCCCGGTCGTCTACTGGTCCGAGTCCGATCCCGGTCCGCTCGGCGCCCCGTTCTTCGTCATGGCCCGGGTGTCCGGACAGGTCCCGCCGGACGTGATGCCCTACAACTTCGGGTCGTGGGTGACGGAGGCGACCGAGGAGCAGCGCGCGCTGCTGCAGCACAGCGCCGTGAATGTGCTTGCGCAACTGCACGAGATCGACCGGCCGTGGGAGCGATTCGCGTTCCTGCGACTGCCCGGCGCCGGCCCCACCGTCACCGAGGCGCTCGCCGCGCACATCCGGCAGCAACGCGAATACTACGAATGGACGACGCGGTCCGGTCCGCGGTCGCCGCTCATCGAACGCGGTTTCGCGTGGATCGAGGAGAACCTCCCCGACGACTCCTCCCCCGCCGTCTTCTGCTGGGGTGACGCCCGCATCGGCAACATGATGTTCGAGGACTTCCGGCCCGTGGCCGTACTCGACTGGGAGATGGCCACACTCGGACCTCGCGAACTCGACCTGGGCTGGATGACATACCTGCACCGGTTCTTCGAGGACATCGCGGCGGCCGCCGGACTCGACGGGATGCCCGACTTCCTGCGACTCGACGACCTCGCCGCCCGCTACGAGGAACTGACGGGCCACACGCCCCGCGATCTCGAGTACTACACCGCCTACGCGGCACTCCGGCAGGCCACCATCATGCTGCGGATCCAGGAGCGCGCCATCCACTTCGGGCAGGCCGCCCTGCCGGCGGACCCGGACGACATGATCATGCACCGCGCCTCCCTCGAGGCGATGCTCGACGGCACCTACTGGGAGAAGATCCGATGACCGCCGACTACACGGGGAACTCGCTCTCCCCGATGGACGACTACCCCGTTCATCAGGTGGCCGAACCCATTCGGCGCGTCGCCACATCCGACCGGAACTTCTACGACCGCTACTACTTCAACTGCTATCCGTCGGCGGAGTCCGACCTCTTCCTCATCATCGGTCTCGGGCAGTACCCGAATCTCGGTGTGACGGACGCGTTCGCGGTGCTCCGCCGCGGCGACGACCACATCGTCGTCCGCGGGTCGGCGGCACTGGGCCACGACCGCTCCGACACCACGATCGGGCCGTTCCGCGTGGAGGTCCTCGAGGGCCTGCAACGCCTGCGCGTAGTACTCGAGCCGGGCGACTACGACCTCTCCTTCGACCTCACCTTCGACGGCGCGATCCCCGCGACGCTGGAGCCCCGGCACTTCCGCCGGCAACTCGAACGGGTCACGTTCGACACGAGCCGCTTCGTCCAGACCGGCACCTGGACAGGCGAACTCACAATCGACGGGCAGAGCCTGTCCGTCACCCCCGACACCTGGCGCGGCAACCGCGACCGGTCATGGGGGGTGCGCCCGGTCGGTGAGTCCGAACCGCCCGGCCGGCGGGCGGTCGACGGCATCCAGAACTTCTTCTGGATCTATTCGGTGATGCAGTTCGAGGACTACACCGTCTCCGTCGTCCTGCAGGAGGACGAACTCGGCCGGCGGATCGTCGAGGACGCCGTCCGGATCTGGCCGGACGCCGACCGCGAACCCGAATGGCTGGGCCGGCCCGAGCACGAGTTGAAGTTCGAGCCGGGGACGCGGGACGTGACGGCGGCGTCGCTGAGTTTCCACCGTCCGACCGGCGAAGTCGTCACCGTCACCTGCGAACTGCTGGTGCCCAATTACATCGGCATCGGCACGGGGTACGGCCTCGAAGCCGACTGGCGTCACGGCATGTGGCAGGGCGAACTCGAGGTGCAGGGACTGCGCAAGCGCGCCTCCGAGATCGACCCGGGCCTCCGGATGTTCTGTCCCGTCGACAATCTCACCCGCTTCCGACTCGAGGACAGCGGCGACACCGTCGTCGGGACGGGGTTGTTCGAGGTGGCCGCGATCGGCCCGCACGCACGATACGGATTCGACAGTTTCACCGACACCGCCTCCTGACCGGGGGAACGACACGAGGAATGGACAAATGACCGACTACGACAAGCTCTACATCGGCGGCAAGTGGGTGGCCCCGGCCACCGATCAGGTACTCGACGTGTTCTCCCCGGCCACCGAGGAACGCGTCGGCCGCTGTCCCGTCGCGTCACCGGCCGACATCGACGACGCCGTCGCCACGGCCAGGCAGGCATTCGACGAGGGTCCGTGGCCGCAGACCACACCCGCCGAGCGCGGTGAGATCCTGGCGAAGGCCGCGAAACTCATCGAGGAGCGCGGCGACACCCTCAACGCGCTGATCTCGTCGGAGATGGGTCAGCCGCCCGCGATGGTCGGGATGATGCAGCAGACGCCGTCGCTCGCGACCCTGAATTTCTACGCCGGTCTCGCGAACGAGTTCGAGTGGGAGCAGACCCGCACCGGTGTGTTCGGCCAGACGAAGGTGCTGCGCGAGCCGGTCGGTGTGGTGGCCGCGGTCCTCGCCTGGAACGTGCCGCTGTTCCTCGCCGTCAACAAGCTGTCCCCGGCACTGCTCGCCGGCTGCACCGTGCTGCTGAAGCCGGCACCCGAATCTCCGCTCTCCACACACGTTCTCGCCGAGATCTTTGCCGAGGCGGGGGTACCCGAAGGCGTCATCTCCGTCCTGCCCGGCGGCGCCGAGACCGGCGAGTACCTGGTGTCGCATCCCGGGATCGACAAGATCACGTTCACCGGCAGCAGTCCCGTCGGCCGCAAGATCGGGGCCATCGCCGCACAGAACCTCAAGCGCTGCTCCCTCGAACTGGGCGGCAAGTCGGCGGCCATCATCCTCGAGGACGCCGATCTCGCGTCCACCATGCCGATGCTCGTGATGTCCGGGCTGATGAACACCGGCCAGGCGTGTGTCGCGCAGACCCGCATCCTGGCCCCGCGGTCCCGGTACGACGAGGTCCTGGACGCGCTCGTGGCGGGTGCCGGATTCATGGCCGTCGGCGATCCGTCGGACCCGGCCGCGCAACTCGGGCCGCTGATCTCGGAGAAGCAGCGTAACCGCGTCGAGGGCTACATCGCCAAGGGCAAGGACGAGGGCGCCCGCGTGGTGCTCGGCGGCGGCCGCCCCGCGGGCCTCGACAAGGGCTGGTACGTGGAGCCGACGATCTTCGCCGACGTCGACAACTCGATGACCATCGCCCGTGAGGAGATCTTCGGACCCGTCCTGTCGGTGATCCCCTACGACTCCGAGGACGAGGCGATCAAGATCGCGAACGATTCCGACTACGGACTCGCCGGCTCGGTGTACACCACCGACATCGATCACGGCCTCGCCGTCGCGAAGCAGATCCGCACCGGCACGTACGCCATCAACTGGTACGCATTCGATCCGGGATCACCGTTCGGCGGCTACAAGGCCTCCGGCATCGGCCGCGAGAACGGACCGGAAGGGCTCGAAGCCTTCTGCGAGACCAAATCCGTCCTGATGCCGCCCGGCTACGCGGGATAGGCGGCTTCGCCCCCTGTGCGCCTTTCTGGTTGCTGCAGCTACCAGAAAGGCGCACAGGCCCGGAGGGCCTAACTGCCGAACTGAATTCCACCCAGCGGGCCGCCGACGAGGACGATCTGCGGCAGCGTGGTCTGGGGGTTCGCGACGGTCGTCAGGGACAGGCATTCGCCGATGACCGCGTAGGCGCCGTCCGGGAGTTCCGGTGTGGTGAACGTCTTGACCGCGTTACCGGCCTGGTTGGCGACGACCCGCTCCAGCGGGGCGGTGGCCCACGCGACGAATCCCGGCTCGAGCACCACGGCGGGATCGGCGAGCACGGCGGGCAACTTGGTGGCGTCGAAAGCTACTGCACCGCAGGACTGGGCGTCCAGCAGATTCAGGACGTTGGGGTTGGTGACGGTGATGTCGAGGGTGTTTCCGTCGGCCGCGGTCACCACGGTGGGAGGCTGGACTTCCGTCGCTGCGGACGCCGTCGCCGGCATGGTCATGGCTACGGTGGCGGCGGCCGCGGCAGCGAGTGCGGCACCTCCGGCGAGTCGTTTCATGCCCCTGCTGGTCCCTGTCTGCATCTGCAATCCTTTCGTCGCGTGAGCTTCGAGAATCGAGGCCTTTACAAACCGAATGGTATGCGTTTACTTGGGGGACGTCCCCTGGAACGACGAATGTCACAGTGGTTCAGTCGAACTGAACCACTGTGACATTCGGTCACCGGGGTGGGACTAGCTCAGGCGCTGCTTCAGGGCCTCGAACTCGTCACGGATGCCGGAGGGAACCTTCTCGCCGAGGAACTCGAACCACTCCTCGATGAGCGGCAGCTCCTTCTTCCACTCGTCGACGTCGACCTTCAGCGCCTCGTCGACGTCGTTGGCGTCGACGTCCAGGCCACCGAGCTCGAGATCGGCTGCGGTCGGAACGAATCCGATCGGGGTGGACTCGGCGCCGGCCTTGTGCTCGATGCGGTCGACGATCCACTTCAGCACGCGGGAGTTCTCGCCGAAACCGGGCCACAGGAAGCGGCCGTCGTCGCCACGACGGAACCAGTTGACGTAGAAAATCTTCGGCAGCTTCTCGGCATCCGCGTGCTTGCCGAGGTTGATCCAGTGGTTCAGGTAGTCGCCGGCGTTGTAGCCGATGAACGGGATCATGGCCATCGGGTCGCGGCGGACGGTGCCGACGGCACCCTCGGCGGCCGCGGTCTGCTCGGACGACAGCGTGGCACCCAGGAACGTGCCGTGCTGCCAGTCGAAGGACTCGCTGACCAGCGGGACCGTCGTCTTACGGCGTCCGCCGAACAGGATCGCCGAGATCGGCACACCCTGCGGGTCGTCCCACTCGGGGGCGAGGATCGGGCACTGCGACATCGGGGTGCAGTAGCGCGAGTTGGGGTGCGCGGCCTTCTGGTCGGAGTCGGGCGTCCACTCGTTGCCCTTCCAGTCGACGAGGTGCTGCGGGTCTCCTTCGAGGCCCTCCCACCACACGTCGCCGTCGTCGGTCTGCGCGACGTTCGTGTACAGCGAGTTGCCCGCCTCGAGCGTCTTCATCGCATTCGGGTTCGAGCCGTAGTTGGTGCCCGGCGCGACGCCGAAGAATCCGTACTCCGGGTTGACGGCGTACAGGCGGCCGTCCTCACCGAACCGCATCCACGCGATGTCGTCGCCGAGGGTCTCGGCGCGCCATCCGGGGATGGTCGGCTGGATCATCGCGAGGTTGGTCTTGCCGCAGGCGCTCGGGAACGCGGCCGCGATGTAGTACGGCTTGTCCTCCGGGGAGATCAGCTTGAGGATCAGCATGTGCTCGGCGAGCCAGCCCTCGTCGTGGGCCATCGCCGATGCGATGCGCAGCGAGTAGCACTTCTTACCGAGCAGAGCGTTTCCGCCGTAGCCGGAACCGTAGCTCCAGATCTCACGATCCTCGGGGAAGTGGGTGATGTACTTGGTGTCGTTGCACGGCCACGGGACGTCGGCCTGACCCTCTGCGAGCGGTGCGCCGACCGAGTGCAGCGCCTTCACGAACGGCTTGTCGGTGCCGAGCTTCTCCATGGCAGCGGTACCCATGCGCGTCATGATGCGCATCGACACGACGACGTACTCGGAGTCGGTGATCTCGACACCCAGCTTCGGGTCGTCGGCGCCGAGGGGCCCCATGCAGAACGGCACCACGTACATGGTGCGTCCGCGCATACTGCCGCGGTAGAGGTCGGTCATGAGCGACCGCATCTCGGTCGGGTCCATCCAGTTGTTGGTGGGCCCGGCGTCGATCTCTTCACGGGAGCAGATGTAGGTGCGCGACTCGACGCGGGCGACATCCGACGGGTCGGAGTTGCCGACGAACGAATTCGGCTTCTTCTCGTCGTTGAGGCGGGTGAACGTGCCTGCCTCGACGAGCTGCTCGGTCAGTCGATCCCATTCGGCGTCCGAGCCGTCTGCGAAGACGACCCGTTCGGGCTGAGTGAGTTCGGCAACCTCTCGAACCCAGGCGAGCAGCTCACTGTGCTCCGTGGGGGGCGTGCCGTCAGTTCCGTTCAGACCGGGAATGGTCGCTGAGGTCATCAAACTCTCCTGGGGTGAGCCGGAACCGGACCATCTGCCGTCCGCTGAGAGAACCTCACAGCGAGTGCCAGACGGTCCGATTTCCCCTCTCGGCGGGGTCCAGCCAGGCCGTCCATGCCACATGGAAGACGCGGGCGCCGGGTGTCCTATCCCTAGAGGTTAACGCCGCGAGTCCCATCTCGGGGAATCGGGTGCGGTTGGAATGGTCACAAGAACGATTCAGTAGCGTTGCCAGGGGCCTTTCCCGGGTCTGGAGTGCGGATTTCGGAGGCGTTCAGCCGTTACCGAGAGTCCCGCCATCGGTCTGCTGCCAGTGCACGACGCCGTCGCCGTCGCGGTGAAACTCCCACGACGCATAGGCGCCGTCGTCGTGGATCAGCGTCAGATGGTCTGCGTCGCCGTCCGAGTCGAGGTCAGAGGCGATGACGACCGCGTCGCCGGCCTCGAAGGTCTGGGTGTCCAGGACCCCGTCTCCGTCGATGTCGTGGGTCGGGTCGGTGAGGGCGATCGCCCCGGAATCGGGGCCGAAAGTGCTCGGATCGACGTCCGGCACGTCCGGGATCAGAAAACTCTCCGTCGTCGCCACCGCGGTCTCCCTTCACATTTCGAACGATTTTCACGCACGAATCAAGACATATCAAGATAATTCAACACGATCCCACAGCAAATCGGGCGAACATCGGTCGGATACCTATGTATTCAGACGTTCGACAGTTCGTTTCGGTTCCCCCGCGCGCCGGCGGACCTCCTGCAGTCCGCGGTCGACCGCCGCGAGGTCGCGTTCGCAGGAGGACAGCTGCCCGGAGCGTCTCGCGCCGACCCGACGGAGTTCGGCGTCGATCTGCGCGACCCGCTCGTCCACCTTCCCGGCGCACACCCGGCCCTCGGCGATGATCGCCTCACTCACCCGGGTCTCCGCTGCGAGCAGTCGGCCGAGGGCGAACTGCTCCCACTGGGACCGGACGTGGACCAGGGCCTCGGTGGCCCACTGCCGAACGTGGGCACGCTCGGCGACGTGCCCGCGCGCCCGCGTCAGCCACCACGCCGCGACCGCGCCCAGCGCCAGGGTGAGCGGGATGGTCGCGAAGTCGACGACGGGCACCATCGACAGCGGCGAGACCACCAGCCTGCCCAGACCGAGCCCCGCGGACGCGCCGATCAGCACCGTCATCCGGTCCTCGACTCCGCGGTGCCGCGGTTCGGGCCCGTCCGGCGCGACGGGGGCCGGCAACGGAACGTCGGTCGCGGGTGTCGATCCGGTAACCCCCAGACGGGACGTCAGGGTGTCGAGTCGCGCGGTCACCGCGGCGTCGACCGCGCCGCTCCGCTCGCCCACGACCTCGGTCAGCCGGTCCGGGTACCCGGCGAGGGTCCCGCGCCCGGCGCGATCGATCTCGGCGCGCACTGTCGTTCCCACCGCACGAACCTGCGACGCGACCTCGTGCATCAACTCGACCTTCGCGAGCTGTACCTGCCCGCGCAACTGCGCGACCCGTTCGGTGCGCCCACCGTCACGTTGCGCGAGCGAGCGCACCCGCTCGGCGCGCAGATCCGCGCCGGGCTCGGAGTCCCGTACGGACCGCGCGGTGGTGACGATCATGCGCCGGGTCTGCTCGAGCACGATCTCGACGGCGGAACGGCTGTCGCGCGTGTCGTCGCGCGCGGCGGACAGGAGTGCGGCGAGCACGGCCTCGACCCCGGACCCGCCGGCCGCCACGGGGTGGATCGTCGAGTCGGCGAATCGCGGCGAATGAGCGGCGAGCAGCGCCCGGTTGCGTTCGCTCACCCGCGCCCAGTCCCCGTGGACGTCGGTCTTGGTGAGTGCGAACACCACGGGACCGGCGGGGCGCGCGACGAGATCGAGGGCGGACAGCTCCTCGCGCCCGAGCGGCGCCGCGGCGTCGAGCACCATCAGAACGACGAGGGCGTCGACCGGATCGTCCACGAACGCGAGGGCGGACCGATCGAGCGCGCGGAGCCCGCGCACGAGCGTCGACTTCCCGGACCGGCGCGGTCCGGCCACGAAGACGCCGCTCCCCGGTGCAGCACCGGACCGCAGACGCGCGGCGGCGTCCGGATTCCACCGCGTGACGACGTCGACCGTCTCCGCAGGCAGATCCGACCACTGGTGGGCGGTCACGCGCCGCGACTGCCGCTCAGCTGTTGCCACACGCGCACGTAGTGACGCCGCACGTCGACGGCGGCTCGGCGCCCGCGGGCCGTCGGTTGCAGGGCCTGTTGTGCGCGCCACCAGTCCGCGCACCTCGCGGCGTCCTCGGCATTTCGGGGCGGCTCCGGCGCCTCCGCGGCGCAGTCGTCCAGGTGGAGCCGGGCCGCGAGGGCCGCGAGTGCGACGGCGTCGTCGCCGGCGAGATACGCCTCCAGCACGTCCCGGGCCGCCGCGCTGCGTGCCGCCAGCGACCGCAGCGACGTCAGGAGCGTCTCGCCGCGGGCCGCCCGGATTCGGGCGGCCCGGTCGGCGATGGCGGCCGACACCGCGCCGATCCCGCTGTTCGGATCACCCGCGGTCGCGAGCGTCCCGATCAGGGGCAGAGCAGGAAGGCCGCCCTCGGTCGCGCACTCGGCGGCACGCGCGACCGCGGCCTCCCACGCGTCTGCCGGCGCCCGCGACTCGCCCACCGTGTCCGATTTGTTGAGAACGAAGAATGTCTGCGCCGGATCCAGCGGCCGCACCGCGTCCCGGTCGGCGTCGCGCACCGTTTCGACGACGACGTAGACCACCACGTCCGCGTCCAGAACGGGGTCGGGCGCACCGGGCACATCGACGGGATCCGTCTCCTCCACGACGACTCCCGGGATCGCGACCGCGGTCAGCGCCGCGGCCACCGTGGACCGGCCCACACCCGCCCGACCGGCGGTCTGGACGCGAATCGGCGCCCGGAACACGGCCACGGCCTCGCGCACGCGCTCGCCGGCCGTGCGGTCCCGGGACGCGACGTCCCCGGCGAGTTCCGCCAGTTCCCCGCCCCCGGCATCTGCTGTGCCCATGACGCAGTCACCCCCCTTCGTACCGCGCCGATTCTGTCAGACCCGGACCGAATCGGCGTGGGCAACCGTGCAGGCTGGGCACCGGATTACCGAAAAAGTCTCAATGTGAACTTCAGACCCGTATGCCGGAAACGCCACGCATGCGTGACAATGGTCCGGTGAACCACGCTGATCAGGATGCACCCGCCGTCCCCGAGGAGGGGCAGACGAAGGACTCGAAGGGGTCCCGTCTCCACCCGAGGGTGACAAGTTTTCGCTCGCGCAGGGGCGCTCTGACCGCCGCCCAGCAGGAGTCCTGGGACCGGCAGTGGCCGAAGATCGGCGCGGACGTCACCGACGATCGCCTGGATGCGACGTCCTGGTTCGGCCGCGACGCCCCCCTGATCCTGGAGATCGGCTCGGGGACGGGCACCGCGACCGCGGCGATGGCCAAGGCCGAACCGCACGTGAACCTCATGGCCGTCGAGGTCTACCGGCCCGGGCTCGCGCAGTTGCTTCAGCAGATCGAGCGGGACGAGATCCCGAACATCCGGGTCCTGCGCGGCGACGCCATGGACGTTCTCGAGAACATGATCGAACCGGAATCACTCACCGGTGTCCGTGTCTTCTTCCCGGACCCGTGGCCGAAGGCCCGCCATCACAAGCGGCGCCTGCTGCAGGCCCCCACTTTCGCCCTGATCGCGAGCAGGCTGAAGGCCGGCGGTGTGTTGCATGTCGCAACAGACCACGCCGAGTACGCCGAGGCCATCGCCGAGGCGGGCAACGCCGAACCCCTCCTGACCTCCCTCGACTGGGAGTCGCCGATGACGCACGAGCGCCCGGTGACGAAGTTCGAGGACAAGGCCCACCAGGTCGGCAGTGCGATCACCGAGTTGATTTGGGGGAAGATCAGGCCATGAGCGTCAGCGAGCAGTACTCCGACACGGCCGGCACCGCCCCGGCAGGCGCCGCGGTGTCGTCAGGATCTCCCGCGGCGGGGGCACGTGACGGACGTCACCAGAAGCGGGTTCTCCTGGTCTGGGACGCACCCAACCTCGACATGGGCCTCGGCGCCATCCTCGGCGGCCGGCCCACGGCCGCCTACCGGCCACGATTCGACGCACTCGGCCGCTGGCTGCTCTCCCGGACCGCGGAACTGTCCGCGTCCGGCACCGACACCCTCGAACCCGAGGCGACCGTCTTCACCAACATCGCGGCTGGCAGCGCCGATGTCGTGAGACCGTGGGTCGAGGCCTTGCGTAATGTGGGCTTCGCGGTGTTCGCCAAGCCGAAGGTCGATGAGGACAGCGACGTCGATTCCGACATGCTGGACCACATCGCGCTTCGTCATGGTGAGGGGCTGGCCGGTGTCATGGTCGCCTCCGCCGACGGTCAAGCGTTTCGCGAACCGTTGGAGGACATCGCCGCGACCGGCATTCCGGTCCAGATACTCGGGTTCCGCGAGCACGCCAGCTGGGCGGTCGCGTCCGACCTTCTGGACTTCGTCGATCTCGAGGACATCCCCGGCGTGTTCCGGGAGCCGCTCCCTCGGGTCAGCCTCGACACACTGCCCGACGAGGGTGCCTGGTTGCAGCCGTTCCGACCGCTTTCCGCCCTGCTCGTCGGGCGGAAGAGTGCTGCCGAGTAGGAGTTGATCAGTGTTCGCGAGCTGGGGAAGCGTCGTCTACCGGGCCCGATTCACCGTCATCGGCATCATGGTTGCCTTGTTGCTGGGTTCGGCCGCGTACGGCCTGGGCCTCGAGAAGCATCTCAGCCAGAGCGGCTGGGACGATCCGGGCTCGGAGTCGGTCGCCGCCGCCAAGCTGGCTGACGGCACCTTCGGTCGCGACACCAACAGCGATGTCGTCGCGCTCTACACGGCGCCCGAGGGCAAGACGATCGAGGACCCGGAGTTCCAGGCGAAGGTCGTCGAGAACCTCGAGCGCGTGGCCGCGGAACACCCGGACAAGATCCTCAAGATCAACGGCGGGTATTTCAAGGTCGGCACCGCACCGCAGCTGGCGTCCGCGGCGGACGCCGACAAGCAGCACGCGATCGAGAGCATCGCGATCGTCGGTGACAACGACACCGAGGTCACCGCCAATTTCCGGGACGTCAAGGACGAGTTCTCCATCGACGGCGTCGACGTGCAACTCGCCGGACTCCAGCCCGTGTCGGGTGCGCTCAACGACACGATGGCCAAGGACATCCGGCGGATGGAGATGCTGGCGATCCCTGCCGTCGGCATCCTTCTGTTCTTCGTGTTCGGCGGTGTCGTCGCGGCGGCGCTGCCGCTGATCATCGGCGGCCTGACCGTGGTCGGCGCCAACGGCATCGTCCGGCTCATCACCAATTTCACCGAGGTCAACTCGTTCGTCGCGCCCGTGGTCTCCCTCGTGGGTCTCGGCCTGGCCATCGACTACGGGTTGTTCATCGTCAGCCGGTTCCGGGAAGAGATGGCGGAGGGGTACGACACCCGCTCCGCCGTCCGCAGAACGGTGATGACCGCCGGCCGTACCGTCGTGTTCTCGGCGACGATGATCGTGGCCAGCCTCGGCGGTCTGCTGCTGTTCCCGCAGGGCTTCCTGAAGTCCGTCGCCTACGGCGCCATCGCGACGGTCGGGCTCGCGGCACTGACGTCGATCACGATCCTGCCCGCCATCCTCGGCATCCTCGGCAAGCGCATCGACGCCCTCAGCACCGAGCGCTTCCGCCAGACGCGGAACACCGAGGAGATCGAGGCGAGCATCTGGGGCCGGTTGACCCGCTGGGTGATGCGTAACCCGCTCAAGGTCACGATCCCCATCGTCGTCGGGCTGCTGCTGCTGATCGTGCCGCTGACCGGCATCAAGTTCGGTGGCATCAACGAGACCTACCTCCCCCCGGGCAGCTCGACCCGAGCCGCGCAGGAACAGTTCGACGAGATCTTCCCGAATCTGCGCACCGAACCGGTGAAGCTCGTCGTCTCCGACGCGGACAACAAGGCGCTCGGCCAGATCATCAAGGAGGCCAGCGGCGCGCCGGGACTGATCGAACGGTTCTCCCCGGAGGGCGCGGCCAAGGACGGTGTGGTCGTCCTCAAGGCGGGTCTCGTCGACCGCAACGAGTCGAAACCGACCATCGACTATCTCCGCGCCATGGACAAACCGGACGGGGTGCAGGTGCTGGTGGGCGGCACCCCGGCAATCGAGCAGGACAGCATCGCCGCGCTGCTCGACCACCTGCCGACGATGGTGATCTCCGTCCTCGTACTGACCACTCTGCTGATGTTCCTGACGTTCGGATCGCTGGTGCTGCCGATCAAGGCGGCGTTGATGAGCGCGCTGGGACTCGGATCCACACTCGGCATCCTGACGTGGATCTTCATCGACGGTCACGGCTCGGGGTGGTTGAACTTCACCCCCGGCCCGATCATGTCGCCGGTGCTGGTGCTGATCATCGCGATCGTCTACGGCCTGTCCACCGACTACGAGGTGTTCCTGCTCTCCCGCATGGTCGAGGCGCGGGCGCAGGGGGCGAGTACCACCGAGTCGATCCGTATCGGTACCGCGCACACCGGCCGCATCATCACGGCCGCTGCCCTGATCCTCATAGTCGTCACCGGCGCGTTCGGGTTCTCCGAACTGGTGATGATGAAGTACATCTCCTACGGCATGATCGCCGCACTGATCATCGACGCGACCCTCATCCGCATGTTCCTCGTGCCCGCCACGATGAAACTGCTCGGCGACGACTGCTGGTGGGCGCCGGCGTGGATGAAACGCATCCAGGAGAAGACCGGTCTCGGTGAGCCCATCCTGGACAGCGAATTGATGCCCGCCGACGTCCCGGAACTGACCCCGATCGGTGCCGTCCCGCCGCAGCGGAAGGTCTCGGCGCCGCCGGCACCGCGGAAACCGGAACCGCTCACGGAACCGATCCCGCTGGTCGCGGCGCGGGCGCTGGCGGCAAAACTGTCGAAGGACGACGCGAAGACCCGCCGGGCGCAGAACGAGGCTCGGCGGTCGGCCACCGGCAGGCCCGCCCGTCCGCCGGAGGACGTCGCGGACACTTCGCCGGAGGAACCGCAGACCACCGTTCTGCCGCAGCCCGCCCCGCCGCGGGCGGCACCGCCGCAGTCCCAGCCGGCCCCGTCGCAGTCCCAGCCGACGCAGTCCCGTCCCGCACCGCCACCACGGCCCGCACCGCAGCGGCCGGCACCGCGGCCACGTCCGGCGGCTCCGGCGCCGGGTCCGGCCACCGAGTCGCGTCCCATCGAGAGTTGGCTCGCGGACCTGCGGTCCACGTCGGCCGCCGAACCCCGGCCGATCTCCTCTCCGGCGGAACCGCGGCCGAGCGCGTCGGCGCCGTCACTGCCCACCCGCTCGCCCCGTTCGGTGCCCGCACCGTACGAGCAGGAGACCCCCCGGTCGTCTCCTGCCCGCCCGGTGCCGCCGATCCCGTCGAGGCGACGCGCGGCCGAACCGCCGGAGCCCGTCCACGGCGGCAGGCGCACGAACGGCACCAATGGCACACCCGCCAACGGGGCTCCGGCCAACGGCTCCCGTCGTCGTAGCGTCGAGGAGCCGCCCGTCGATCCGGACGACGCCTCGAGCGGACGGCATCGCGCGGACGACGGCAACGCGGTGAGTGTCAGCGAACTCATCGCTCGGCAGAACCGGCGCTGACGGAGCCGTTCGGCGTTTCGCGTCCGGCATCCCGCTCCGCGAATTCACGCGCGTAGCGGGTGCCGGCGAGGAGCAGCAGCAGGCCGACGACGAGGAACGCGAGGACGCGGAACAGTCCGTCGAGGGTGGCCAGGTCGAACAGGAACAGTTTGGCCAGCGCCGCGCCGGTCAGTCCCAGTCCGACGCCGAGCGCGGTGTGCGCGTAGTCGCGGCGAGCCAGTCCGAACACCAGGGCCGCCGTCGCCGCCGCCATCCACGCGATGGTCGCGGCGCAGTGCCCCGCGATGAATCCGGCGGACGTCCCGGTGAGCGCCGTGCCCGCCGACACCGTTGCCGTGGTGACCGCGTACAGGATCACCAGCCCGGCCAGCACCCAGCACGGCTGGGCATTGTCGTCGCTCAACAGTGTCAGCGAGTGCGCGTACCAGACGAACAGAAAGACCGTTCCCGCCAGCACCAGGGCAGACAGCACCGTTATCACCCCGAGCGCATCCAGCGCACTGTCCTCGTCGACCAGGACGAACGGCGGAGCGGTAACCAGGAACGCGATCCCGCCCACGACGGTGAAGACGGCGCCGACGGCGTACGCGATCCGGGAGTCCGCCTGCCCTCCGACGGTCAGGAACAGCGCCGCCACCCCGAGCAGGACGAGGGGCGCGAGGTCCTCGCTCGACCCGATCAGGCACGCCTCGAGCAGCGCCAGGGTTCCCACTCCGGCGAGAGCGATCCGCGCGTGACGCGGCAACGACCGCGCCAAGGCGAACGCCCCGAACATCACGGCGGCCAGTGCCAGCGCGATCGACGCAGACACGAGGCGGTCGAACAGGTGCCCGAGCACCAGCGTCGGGACAGCCGTGGCGACGATCATCGCGGTCGCGGTGACGTCACGAGAGTTGCTGCGCAGCAGGATGATCGACGTCACCAGACCGAAGGCGGCAACCAGGGCCGCGGAGGCGAGCAGCCAGTACTTCTCCGGCCGCTCGGACAGTCCGGAACTCGCGGTCGCGATCAGCAACGCGATCACCACCGGACCCGTCCGCGCGATCGACAGGTACGGCCAGTCGCGGCCGACCTGCGCGGGGAAGCTGGCGACCTGGATGACGAACAGGAACCCGACGAGCGTGAGAGTCACCCCGTCGGTGAGAACGGGCGCGAGCACGGCGGCACCGGTCACCACGAGCAGCGCGAGGGGTTGCGCATCCCACCGGACGGCCAGTGCGACACCGGCTCCCGCGATCCCGAGCGCGACAACCATCGCGAGTACCGGCAGCAACCAGTGGTAGACGACGGCCACGGCCACGACGTCGAGATAGGCGCCCGCGATACCCGTTGCCGCGAGCGCGATCCCGCCGACCCGTCCGCCCGGACGTCCGAAGACGCGGATGCCGGTGCAGACCAGTGCGGCCGAGAACAGCCCGCCCGCCGCGACACGCAGTTCGGGGCCGAAGAATCCGGCCTGCGCCGCCAGCACGAGCAGCATCACCACCCCGATGAGGGTGACGGCCACACCCGCGACGGCCAGCACGCGGCTGATCATCCCGTCGCGCTGCCACCAGGGGTCGCGCACCACCCGGGGCGGCGGCACGGGAGCGGGCCGGTACGCGAGGGGCTGCGGGGGTGGCGGTGCACTCGGCGGCGCCTGCGGCACCGGCGCACTCGGCGGCGCCTGCGGCACCGGGGGCCGGTACATCGGTTGGGGCGCCGGCTGAGGTTGCAGTTGCGGTTGCGGTTGCGCTTGGGGCCGCGGGACGCTCGCGAGTTGCGCCTGCAGGACGGCGAGGTTCTCACCCACGTGACGCATCTGCTGACCGAGCGCCGAGAAGTCGCCGGAGAGCTGCGCGACGAGCCGGGGGTCGACTGAAGGAATACCAGGTGTGGACATGGATCCATCGTCCGGCGACGACGGCGCCCACACATGAGTAGGCCTACTCGAGCGGCCTGGGTCGTGCTACCCGAACATCCGGCGGATCGACGTGCCGAAAGGGTGTTTCGCGGTCACGTTCCCGAACCGGACCTTGCCGCGGACCACGACGTGCAGCGGTCCGATCGGAGGTCCGGTCCGCACCTTGTTGTTCGCGGAACCGCCGACCGTCTCCACCCCGTTGAGGTCGACCGTCGCCTCCTCTGGCACGACCAGCGAGATCGTGCTCGCGTAGTCGTCGATCGTCACGTACACCACCTGCGTGGACATGACGGCCCGCGTGAAGTCGAGCGTCACCGTCGACAGCCGGGTGTTCACCTCGAGGGCGGGGGGAACGTTCCAGGAACCGGTCCGGCTGACCGACGACATCCGGCCCCGGATGACGTCCCCCGGCGGCGGCGCCGGCGACCGGTGCGCGACCGGCGGGACCGGCGGCGCCGGTCGCGACACGTACGGCTGATCGGGGTACGGCGGCGGCGTGAACTCGGAGATCAGCTGGATTCCCGGGAGATCCACCAGGACGACGTTCAGCTCCGCCCGCGTCTTCGCGGCGAGTGCCGTGTCCATCCGCTCGGTGAATTCGCCGAGCGAGAGCATCCCCTGGCCCACCGCACGCTGCAGCAGTTCGCCGACGTGTTCCCGCTCCGCATCCGATACGCGTAGGTCCCGTGCCTCCATGTCCACCAGGCTAGCGCCCGTGAGTACTTGTTAACCGCCGGACGTTAACAAGTACTCACGGCTACTCGAGGCCCTGCTCGATGGCGTACCGGGTCAGCTCGACGCGGTTGGCCAGTTGCAGCTTGCGGAGTGTGGCCTGCACGTGGTTCTCGACGGTCCGGTGGCTCAGCGACAGTTTGGTCGCAATCTGCTTGGCGCTCAGGCCCTTCGCGACGAACCGCAGCACCTCCGTCTCTCGTTCCGTCAGCTTCGGCACCGCGGGTCCCTGCTCGGCGGCGGGCGCGCTCGACATGCGGCGGTACTCCCCCAGCACGAGTCCGGCGAGGCCCGGGGTGAACACCGCCTGCCCCGCCGCGGTGGCCCGGACCGCGTCGAGCAGTTCCTCCACGGACGCGCTCTTCACGAGGTACCCGGACGCGCCTGCCTTGACGGCGTCGAGGACGTCGTCGCGCTCGGACGACGCCGACAGCACCAGCACCCGGCTGTCGGGCGACACCTCGAGGACGGCGGCGGTGGCGCCGGCGCCGTTTCCGTCGGGCAGTTGCATGTCCATGAGCACGACATCGGGCCGTGTCGCGGCTGCGCGGCGTCCGGCGGTGGCGACACCGTCCGCGGTGGCGACGACGCCGAACCCGGCGCCCTCGAGGTCGCGGGCGACGGCGTCCCGCCACATCGGGTGGTCGTCGACGACCATCACGGTGATCTGTTCGCCGGTATCCGTGTCACCCATGTGTGTCGTCTCCCTTCGGCACGCGGATCTCCCATTCGGTGCCCTGGCCGGGGTCGGTGTCGAGTTCGGCGGTACCGCCGAGCGCACCGACGCGTCCCAGAATGGATTTCGATACTCCCATGCGTCCCTCGGCCTCCGCTTCGGCGAGCCGGCCCGGCGCGATGCCGCTGCCGTCGTCGCGGACGCTGACGATCACTTCGTCGCCGAGATCCTCCAGCAGCACGTATGCCTTCGCGCCCGCGCCGGCGTGCAGCGCGACGTTGGACAGCGCCGTGTCGACTACCGCGGCGAGCTCCGTTGCCCTGTGCCGTTCGATCGTCACGGGCGCGGCGGGGGTCGAGACCGACACCGTGGTGCTGGCCCGCGTGCCGAGCAGCAGTCGGAGGTCGAGTGCGCTGCCACCCAGATCCGACGCCACTCCGGCCCCCTGCTCGGAGATCAGCATGCGCAGCGCCACCTCCTGCTCCCCGGCGAGGTCCGCGAGTTCGGCTGCCGGCCCGCCGATCTCGTTGCCGCGACGACGGACGAGCGCGAGCACCTGCAGGACGCCGTCGTGCACCTCACGGGCGAGCCGTTCCCGTTCCTCGGTCGCGGCGGCCAACCGCACGGCCTGCTCCAACTGGGCCTGCGCGCGCCGCGCGGTGGTGGTGGCGAGTCCGAGCGCGAGCCCCACCGAAACGAGGACGGGCGCCGTCGCGTCCCGCCACAGGTCGAGGTTCACCTGGTCGCGCACCACGGCGCTCACCGTCGCCATCAGCACCCCCGACGCCATGCCGAGCCACGGTCCGCCGTAGACGGCGGCGGAGATGACGGCGTTGGTGACCCACAGCGTGGTGGGCAGGGTCTGATGGTTGGTGTACCAATCATGATCGGCGACAAGGCGAGTCGACGCCATCAGGGCGATGACCACCAACTGGTCGGCGATCACGATCTGATACCGCGGGACCTTCCCGTGGGACAGCAGGACCGCGGACAGCCCGGACCACACCGCCATCAACGCGACGAAGAACCAGCTGAGCCGTGGGTGGGTGTAGTACTGCACCGACACGAACTGGTAGCTGATGGCGTAGATCAGCGTGACGAGGCGGAACGCCTGTGCGGCCCGCCACAGTGGTGCGTCCGGCTGGGTGTCGGGCTCGGCCGGGGTGCGCGGACGGTAGTGCAGTCGGGTGCGGCGCTCACTCTCGTCGGTCATGGGTCTGCGCCGTGTCGTCTGCCGCCGTCGGGTGGGGATGTGGTGTTCCGTCGGCCTCGGCCGGATACAGCGGGACCGCGGGGTCGTCGACCTCGAGCTCCTCGTAGGTGGCCTCGGGGTCCGCGGAGAGCAGGGACCGCACCGCCGTGTTCAGTAGCGCGACGATCGGCACGGCGAGGAGGCCGCCGACGATGCCGGCGAGCACGATGCCGGTGGTGATGGCCAGGACCACCGCGAGCGGGTGCAGCCGGACCGCGCGGCCCAGCAGCAGGGGCTGCAGCACGTGGGCCTCGAGCTGCATCACCCCGATGATGATGCCGAGCACGATCAGTGCGGTCAGGAACCCCTGGGTGACCAGCGCGACGAGCACCGCGAGGAACCCGGTGAGAAACGCACCGACGATCGGGATGAACGCACCGATGAACACCAGCGACGCCAGGGGCAGGGCGAGCGGGACCCCGAGGATCGCGAGTCCCGCGCCGATCCCGACGGCGTCCGCCGCGGCCACCGCCACCGTCGCCCGGACGTACCCGACGAGCGAGCCGAATCCCTGACTTCCCGCCAGCCGGACCCGCCGCCGCGACGCGGTGGGCACGAGGCGGGTGACAAATTCCCAGATCTGGGTTCCGCCGTAGAGGAAGAAGATGAGAGTGAACAGTGTCAGCAGGGCGCCGGTGAAGATTTCGCCGACCACCGTGGCCGTGGTCAGCGCGCCGCTCGTCAGCTGCTGCCGGTTGTCCTGGATGGACTTCACCACCGAGTCGCCGGCCTGCCGGATCTGATCCTCGCTGAAATGGAACGGTCCGTCGGTGAGCCACCCCTGGATCTGTGTGACGGACGCCTCGAATTGTTCGGTGAGGCCGGGAAGTCCTTCGATGAACTGCTCGACGACGAACGTCATGATCCCGGCGACGATGCCGATCGAGCCGATGAGGACGACCAGGACCGCCGCCGACCGCGGCACCCCCTTGAGCTGCAACCAGTCGACGAGCGGTACCAGCAACGCCGACGCGAGGAGCGCCAGACCCACCGGGATCAGGACGGTGTCGAGCCTGGTCACGATGTAGCCGAGCGTCAGCAGACCCGCGAAGATGACGAGAAGACGCCACGTCCATTCGGCTGCCACCCGCACCACCGGATGCACGGCCGCCGACGCACGGCCCCCACCCTGTGTTTCCGCGGCTGTTTCCGAGCGCTGCTCGTTCGCGTTCACCTGCGGAGCGTATCGAGGTTCGGGGAACGCCGGGTGATTCGCGTGGGAAACACGCGCGGAGCGCGCGAAATGCGCCATTTGGGGGACGTGTCCTACGCCACCCGGTACACCCCCCGCTAAATTGAACGTCGTGCGCAAATCCTATAGAGCGATCGCGGCGACGGTTCGCAGCAGATGGCCGCTCTATATGGTTTCGATGCTTCTCGCCAATTTCATCGGCGCCATCCTCGTGTTCGCCTTCGTGCGCTACGGCGTGCCGATCCCCGAATCGCAGGCCATCATGGCCGACCGGGTGCGTAACGTCGCGATCTTCGGCGGCTATCTCGCGTTCGCCGCCGTGGTGAGTCTCACCGCCGCCGCGATGATGCTGCGGTCCGTCGTCCGCTGGCAATTGCGCGGCGGTCCGCCGACGCGCAGCGAGCAGATGTCGGCGCTGCACGCGCCCCTGCGACAGGCGATCGTGCACCTGGTGCTGTGGATCCTCGGCGGCATCATCTTCGTCCTGCTCACCATCACCGAGATGCCGGAACTCGCGGTCGCAGTGATCGTCACCGTCTGCATGGCCGCCACCACGACGTTCGGCTTCACCTACATGCTCGGCGAACGGATCCTGCGTCCCGTCGCCGCCCGCGCGCTCAGCGAGGGCGAATTCGACCGGACCATGGCGCCCGGCGTCGGCACCCGGATGGCCATGACGTGGGGACTCGGAACGCTGATGCCCGTCATCGGCATCATCCTCCTGTGCGTGACCCAGATCACCACCGACCTCGTGTTCTCCCCCGACGCGCTCGCATGGGCGATCATGCTGCTGTCGATCATCGCCATCGCGCAGGCCTTCGCGCTGTCGATGCTGACGGCCAGTCAGATCTCCGACCCCATCAAGCAGCTGCGACGAGCCATCGAACGCGTCCAGCGCGGCGCCACCGACGTCCGGGTCGAGGTCTTCGACGGCTCCGAGATCGGGCGACTGCAGGTCGGGTTCAACCGGATGATGCGAGAGTCGGACGAGCGGCGTCTCCTGCGCGAATTGTTCGGCCAGCACGTCGGCGAGGACGTCGCGCGGCGGGCACTGCAGTTCGGTACCGAACTCGGCGGTGAGACCAGATTCGTGGCCGTCCTGTTCGTCGACATGGTCGGCTCCACCGGCGCCGCCGCGGAGCGTCCCCCCGGCGAGGTCGTGAACCTGCTCAACGAGTTCTTCCGCGTCGTCGTCGACGTGATCGACCGCCACCACGGCTTCGTCAACAAGTTCATGGGCGACGCAGCGCTCGCGATCTTCGGGGCCCCGCTCGACCGCCCCGACGCACCGACGGCGGCGCTCGCCGCGGCCCGGGAACTGCGGTTCGCGTTGAACGAGATCACCGGCCTCGACGTCGGCATCGGCGTCTCCGCCGGGCTCGCCGTCGCCGGCAACATCGGCGCCGCCGAACGTTTCGAGTACACGGTGATCGGAGACCCGGTCAACGAGGCGTCGCGGCTCACCGAGCTGGCCAAGCTCCACCCCAGCCGAGTGCTGGCCTCGACGAGCGCGCTGTACTTCGCCGACGACGACGAACAGGCCCACTGGGAACTCGGCGAACAGGTCCAGCTGCGGGGCCGACGCCGCAACACCCACCTGGCTTGGCCGGAGGACTATCCGGAGTAATCCGCTATCCGTTGGTTACGCTGGCCAGGTGGCCCAGCCTCGATCCGACCCGCCCACTGCCGAGCCTCCTCGGCAGCGAAGCCGATACTGGTGGATCAAATGGCTACTCGGCGCCGGCCTCCTGGCCCTGCTGACCGTCGAGGGCATTTACCTGTGGCCCACACTCAGCGACTCGTGGAAAGCACTCACCGAGATCCACTGGGGGTGGGTCGCCGCGTGTATCGCCGCCCAGGCCGTCTCCCTCAGCGGATACGGCGCCGTCCAGCAACGGCTGCTGCAGGCGGGCGGTGTCGTCGTCAGCCAGTTGAAGTCGGTGTCGGTGATCTACGCGAGCACCGCGATGGCCGTGAGCCTGCCGGCCGGTCAGGTGTTCTCGACGGCCTTCACATACAAGCAGACCCGCAAGTGGGGCGCGACCCCCATCGTGGCGTCGTGGCAGCTCGCGATCTCCGGCGTCATCGCCGCGGGCAGCCTCGCGCTCCTCGGCGCCGCAGGCGCATTCGCGGTGGGCACCAAGGTGAGCCCGGTCACCCTCGTGCTGTCGCTGGTGGCCGCGTTCGCACTGTTCTACGGATTGCGATACATCTCACGCAATCCCGACTCGATCGAATCGATCGGCAACTGGGTACTCGCCCGGTACAACAGGTTCCGCGAGAACCCTCCCGGCACCGGCGTCGAGCGGTGGAAGGAGATCCTCGGCCAGCTCGACTCGGTCGAGCTCAGCCGCAAGGACACCGTCATCACGTTCGGGTGGTCGGCCGTGCACCGGCTCGCCGACGTCGCGTGCCTGGGTTTCGCGTGCTGGGCGGTGGGAGCGGCACCGTCGCTCGCGGGCCTGCTGATCGCGTTCGCCGCCGCCAAGGCCGTGGCCAGTATCCCGCTCGCCCCCGGCGGGCTGGGATTCGTCGACGGCACGCTGATCGCCACCCTGACGGCTGCGGGCGCCACCGCGTCGCAGGCCCTCGCCGCCGTGTTCGTCTACCGCGTCGTCAGCTACATCCTCGTCGCACTCGTCGGCTGGGTCGTCTTCCTCATCCTGTTCCGGCACAACCAGCACGAGGACCTGGAGATGGACCTCGAATTCGAGCGCCGCGAGCAGTCCGCACCTACCACCAACCACTCCCAGCCCGAGCCCGACTCCCAGCCGTGAGTACTTGTTAACCGCCCGCGGTTAACAAGTACTCACAGGGGGGCGAAGCCGCCGAATCGCGTCCGCCACGACGTCCGGCCGGTCCTCGGGCATCAATGTGTAACTGTCGTCGACCTCCAGCAGTTCGCCGCGTGGGTACAACTCGGCCAGGCGCCGGCCGTGGTCGCGGGGCATCACCTTGTCCTCGACGGCCCACAGCACGAGGACCGGCCGGTCGAACCGGCGGTTCGCGTCCGCCCATTGCCGCAGCGTCACCTTCGCCGGCAGGGACGTCCCGTATTTGCGGAGATCCCGTCGCACCCGACGGTCGGTGGTCGCGGGCCGGAACCACGCGTCCATCACGGGCTTCGGCACCGGCCGCTTGCTCATCCAACCCCACGACGCGGGCGCCCGCCGCATCGCCGTGAATCGCAGTGCCTGCATGGCCAAGGCCAGACCCCCCGGGCACCGCGGCGGCGAGAGCTATTGCGCGACCGGGAATTCCGGGCGGGTAGTTGTCGAACGCCTCACACGGAGTGAGCACGAGGGCGGCGAGGCGGCGGGTGTCGCCGAGAGCGATGAGCACCTGGGCGCCACCCCAGTCGTTCTGGACGAGCGTGACGTCGGTCAGGTCGAGTCGGTCGAGGAACTCGCCGACGAGCAGTCCGAGTCCCCGCAATGACAGGTCGGCGTCCTCGCGCATCGGGATCCGGTGCGCGCCGAGCGGGAGGGTCGGGAGGATGCAGCGGTAGTCGGGAGCGAGGCGGTCGACGACGTGCCGCCAGACGGTGCCGTCGATCGTCACCCCGGAGATGAACACGAGCACCGGACCGTCGCCACCGGTGTCGCGATACTCCACGGTGCCTGCCGAGAGTTCGATCTGCTTCATGGCACTCACTCCATTTGATAGATCGTTCTACTTATTCTCACGGTACGATGAGGTACGCACCGAGCGCAACGGCCGGAGGTAGAAAATGAACGACACGAAGGCCCGGATCCTCGGCACGAGCGGCGAACTCTTCCGCCGCAACGGCTATACCGGAACCGGCCTCAAGCAGGTCGCCGCCGAGGCACGGGCCCCGTTCGGTTCCATCTACCACTTCTTCCCTGGCGGCAAGCAGCAACTCGGGGAAGAGGTCATCCGGACGTCCGGCGAGGAGTACGCCCGGTTGGTGTTCGCAATCTTGGACGCGTACCCCGACATCCTGGAGGGAATCGAGGCAGGGTTCCGCCTGGCGGGCGAGACCCTGGTAGCCACCGATTACGCGGACGCCTGCCCCATCGCCACGGTCGCACTCGAGGTCGCGAGCACCAACGAGGTGCTCCGCGTGGCCACGGCGGACGTGTTCACGAGTTGGATCGATGCGGGCAGCGCGCTGCTGCGCGACCGCGGCTTCGAGGAAACCGCGGCGAGGCGCCTGATCCTGGGATTCATCACCGGCCTGGAGGGCGCGTTCGTCCTCGCCCGCGCGCTGCGCAGCACCGAACCGCTCGATGCGGCCGGCGCCACGATCGTCGCCGCCGCGCGCGCCTGCCTCCCCCCACGTGAGTGAGAAAGCGTCCCCGGACACACCACGGCACTCACATGCGGGAAGTGACAGGCGTCACACTACGGTTGCGGAAGAAATCCCCAGCGTCCATAGTTGAAGCTACAAGCACTTGAAGTTTCAACTAACTGTGTTGTCGACGATCCGAGGAGTTTTCATGACCACCGCCACCACCACCCTGCCCAACCTCACCGCCGGAACCTGGGCCATCGACTCGGTCCACTCCACCGTCGGCTTCTCCGTCCGCCACCTCATGGTCAGCAAGGTCCGCGGCACGTTCAACGACTTCACCGGCGCCATCACCGTCGCCGAGGACGGCACCGCCACCGTCACCGCCGAAATCCAGGTCGCGTCCATCGACACCAAGAACACCGACCGCGACGCCCACATCAAGTCCGCCGACTTCTTCGACGCCGAGCAGTACCCCACCGCCACCTTCACCTCCACCGCCGTCCGCGCCAAGGGCGACGACTACGTGGTCGAGGGCGACTTCACCCTCCACGGCGTCACCCGCCCCGTCGAACTCGCCCTCGAATTCGGCGGCGTCAACCCCGGCATGGGCAACGGCCCGGTCGCCGGCTTCGAGGCCACCACCGTCCTCAACCGCAAGGACTTCGGCATTACCATCGACATGCCCCTCGAAGGCGGCGGCGCCGTCGTCGGCGACAAGATCACCATCACCCTCGAGATCGAGGCCGGCCTGCAGGCCTGACCCACCCCGCACCACCCGCGCCCCGCCCTCCACCCGGAGAGCGGGGCGCGATCGTTTTGTGCCGCCGGCATATCTGGCGGCCAACAGCACTGCCCACCCGATGGCGCCGATCAATGCGAAACTGATCAGCCGATACAGCATCACGGCCGCGGTGGCCTCGTCCGTGCCCAGTCCGCCGGCGACGAACGCCACGATCAGGGCGCCGTCGACGACGCCGATGCCGCCGGGGATCAGGGGAATGCTCGACGCGGCCATGCCGGCGACGTAGGCCGTCATCGCGAGCCCGATGCCGACGTCGGCGACGCCCACCGCCCGGCACGCCGCGACCAGGCACAGCAGGTCGCCGATCCAGTTCAGTCCCGCGAACATGCCCCCGAGAACCCAGTCCCGGGGGCGGGGCCGGACGAGCGCGAGTTGCTCGACGAGGGTGCGGACGCGTTCGGCGCCCGACGTCACGGGCCGCCGCAACAACGCATTGACCCAGCCGAGAACCCGTTCCCCCGCACGCACGAGCAGCGCGGGCCGGCGAACCAGTTCCCGGAACGCGAGGGCCAACCCGAGAACGCCGGCGATCTCACCGACGAGGGTGATCGGATCGGCATGCGCCCGGACGCCGATCGTCGCCCCGAGAATGCCGAGCGCGCCGAGCGCCACGGAACTGATGATCCCCGAGGCGAGCATCGTCCAGGCGACCAGCGGCGTGCTGGCCCCCCACTTGCGCAACCGGCGAAACGTGAATCCTGCGGACACGAGGTGCCCGGCGGGAAGGGTGACGGACAAGGCGTTGGACGCGAAAGTCAGTGCGATCGAACGACGGAGCGCCACCCGGAGCCCACCGGCCGCGAGCAGTTGCCGCTGCAGTCGCGCGAACGTCGTCATCGACGCGATCTCCGCGACGACGGCCAGCGCGAGCCACCGCCACCGCGTATGCAGCAACGCGCCCGACGCCCGCGCGATGTACGGACTGAGCACCAGCACCTCGATCACGAGTGCCACGGCGGCGGCGACCGCGAGGGCCGTCCGGAATGCCGACCGCCCACGCCCAGTGTCAGCGACGGTCATCGGACGCGCTTCCGGTGCGCGGCCGGGGAAGGTCGAGGACGCCGGCCTCGATCTCGCCGAATGCGGCATCCAGCAACCGGAGGAAGTGCTCCGCGTCGTCGCCGGGCTGCCACTGCAGGTAGGCGGTGCGCAATACGGCGAAGGCCGTGTTGACGAGCAGGGCGCGGCAGAGCGGGTCGACCGGGTCCGACTGCGTCCGCGCGTCGACCCAGTCCTGAACAAATTGCTGGAACCGCTCGCCGGCCGCCTTCGTCGACTGTTCGAGGTGTGGTGCCGCACCCAGGATCCGGCGCTGGATCACGAGGGTCGGCGCATTGTGCTCGATGCGTCCGCGGATGATCTCCCGAACCGACACCCACAGCGGCTCGTCGGCCGGACGCTCGTCCGCCAGCGTCTGCCACCGCCCACAATCACCCGGCCCGGGGTCGAAGAGCAGCGCCTCCTTGGAGGCGAAGTAATTGAACAGTGTGCTCTTGGACACCCGGGCCGCTGCCGCGATCTCCTCGACGCTGACGTCGTCGTAGCCGCGCTCATCCACCAGTTCGAGAGCGCACGCGTGCAAGGTCCGCCACGTCTCGTGCTTCTTCGACTCGCGCAGCCCCGCTCCGCTGTCCTTGGCCATGAACTGAACCCTAGCCCCAACTTGGACCCGGTACAATTTTCTTCTCGGTCCACTGTTGGCACGAGTCCAGAAGTCCGGCGCAGCGAGGGCACCTCTAGGCTGACGGTGTGAAGAAGTACCTCCCCGCGCTCGCCATCGACGTCGTTCTCGTCATCGTGTTCTGCGCGATCGGCCGCCGCAGCCACGACGAAGCCAACGCTCTGACAGGCCTCGCCACCACGGCGTGGCCGTTCCTGACCGGACTGGCGATCGGCTGGATCGCGACCGTCGCGCTCTACCGCGACAAGTTCGACGCGTTCCTCCTCGTCCCCACCGGCATCGTGGTGTGGCTGTCGACGCTGGTGGTCGGGATGCTGTTGCGTGTCGTCAGCGGCCAGGGAACGGCGGTCAGCTTCATCATCGTGGCGGGCACCGTTCTCGCCGTGTTCCTCCTCGGGTGGCGCGCCGTCGCGAAGGTCGTCACGAGGACCCGCGCAACCACCTGATCACGGCGAATCCGCCCCGACGGCACACGAACTTCCGCTCGAGGTGGGACAGTTTTCCCATGAGCGACACTATCGATCCGGCCCGGGACGAGAAGAGGTCCGACCGCGGGTTCTTCGGCCAGCCGTTCGCCCTCGCGAACCTGTTCGGCGTCGAGATGTGGGAGAGATTCTCCTTCTACGGGATGCAGGGCATCCTGATCTATTACCTCTACTATTCGGCGGCCGACGGGGGCCTCGGCATCGCCGAGTCGTCCGCCACCAGCATCGTCGGCGCCTACGGCGGCACGGTGTATCTCTCCACCATCCTGGGCGCCTGGATCGCCGACCGGCTACTCGGCTCCGAACGCACCCTGTTCTACAGCGCCATTCTCGTCATGCTGGGCCACATCGCGCTGGCCGTGTTCCCCGGGCTCTGGGGAGTCGGGATCGGTCTCGTCTGTGTCGCGTTCGGCAGTGGCGGGCTCAAGGCCAACGCCACCTCCCTCGTCGGCGACCTGTACGACGCGGACGACGAGCGCCGCGACGCCGGGTTCTCCATCTTCTACATGGGCATCAACCTCGGTGCACTCGTCGGACCGCTGCTGACCGGGTGGGCCCAGAGTTCCATCGGCTTCCACGCCGGGTTCGCGCTGGCCGCGATCGGCATGGCGCTCGGACTCATCCAGTACACGATCGGACGCAAACGCCTGCGCGGCATCGGCGCCGAACCGCCCAACCCGCTCCCCCGCAGCCATCGTCCCAGGTGGATCGCCATCGCTGCCGCGGCGGTCGTGGTGATCGCGGCCCTGTCCCTCACCGGGGTGATCACCGCGGCCAACATGTCGGACATCGTGGTCGGACTCACCATCGTCGCCGCGATCGGCTACTTCGCGATCATGTTGTCGAGCAAGCGCATCACGGCCGTCGAGCGCAGCCGCGTCTACGCGTTCATCCCGATGTTCATCGCGAGCGCGGTGTTCTGGTCGCTGTTCCAGCAGCAGTTCACCACCGTCGCGGTGTATTCGGACAAACGGCTCGACCGCAACCTGTTCGGCTGGGACTTCCCGCCGTCCTGGGTGCAGTCGATCAATCCGGTGTTCATCATCATCTTCGCGGGCGTCTTCGCCGCCGCGTGGACGAAGCTGGGACCGCGTCAGCCGTCGTCGCCGATCAAGTTCTCCATGGGGACGATCATCATGGGCATCGCGTTCCTGGCGTTCATCCCGATGTCGGGCGGCGGCGCGAACAGCGCACCGCTGCTGGGTCTGGCCGGCATCCTGCTGCTGTTCACGTTCGCCGAGCTGCTGCTGTCGCCGGTCGGGTTGTCGCTGTCGACCAAGCTGGCGCCCGAGGCCTTCCACACGCAGATGGTGGCGTTGTTCTTCCTGTCGGTCGCCCTCGGCACCGCCATGGCGGGCACGCTGGCCAAGTACTACGACGAGAACAACGAGGTCCCGTACTTCACCGCGGTCGGCCTCGGCTCGATCGCCGTCGGCGTGCTCCTCGCGATCGGGTCGCCGTGGATCCGGCGTCTGATGAAGGGCGTGCACTGACACCGAGCGTCAAATCTGCACTGACCTGCTCGTCTAGCGGAACCACAGCCACACGGCCAGACCGAATCCCGCCATCGCGATGACGACGCGGAGGACGGACGGCGGTATCCGCTTGACGACGGGTGGGCCGCACCAGCCACCGGCCAGGGCGCCGACCGCCATCGCGGCGGCGGCGCCCCAGTGGACGGGGCCGAAGAGCGCGAATCCGATCGCCGCGACCAGGTTCGCGACACCGAGGAGGAAGCTCTTCAGGATGGTCGCGCGCCAGATCCGCTCCGACGTGAGGATCAGCGCGATCGCCAGGAAGATCACGCCCGCACCCGCGCCGAAGTATCCGCCGTAGATGGCGACGACGAACAGCGACACGGAGTAGGTGCGGGGCATGTCCCGGTCGCCGGCCAGCGCTCGCAGGCGCGGTTGCAGCAGCAGTGCCAGCGCGGCGAACGCGACCATGAACGGAACGATCGCCTCGAACGACCCGGCCGGGGCCACCAGCAGGATTCCCGCCCCGACGAGGCCACCCAAGGCGGAGTACAGCGCCCACCGCCACAGTTTGGGACCGGTGTCGGCGACCTCCCGCGTCGAGTTGGACAGGGCCCCGACACCGACCGCCACCATCGCGACCGTGTTGGTGACGTTGGCGGTGACGGGCGGTAGACCGACCGCGAGCAGTGCGGGATACGACACGATGGACGCCAGGCCGGTGACGAACCCGACCAGTCCCGCGAAGAACCCCGCTACGACGAGTAAACCGATATCAAGCAGGGACACAAGATAGAAACTTACCCTTGCGTACTTACTCCCTCAGCGCGTAGCCCATCCGGTCAATTCGCCGTCTCCGTGCACTCAGTTCGCCGGCTTCGCCATCTCCGTGTCCTCAGTTCGCCGGCTTCGCCATCTCACGGAACAGCATGTCGGTCATCTTCACGGCCCGGTCACCGCCGTCGGCGTCGGCGACGAAGACGGCGAACGCCAGATCGCCGCGTGAGCCGTAGAACCAGCGATCGTCGCCGCTCGCACCGTTCATGCCCATGAGGTCCGGGTAGCCGTTCAGGTACGACGCTCCGCCGCGCACGACGTTGTCGCGCATCATTCCCCGGAGTTGGTCGTTGACGTTGGCAGGGAGCGGCTGAGCGGCCACGTCGGTGGTGCCCGGTTGCCCCTGGACGATCATCGGTGCCGGCGCGCTGCCCCGCGCGATCGACGCGGCGAGCATGGCCATCCCGAACGGTGTGACGGCGGGCAGGTCGCTGTCCTTGCGGTTCATGACCTGATTCATGCCCGACTGGTCGGCGGTGAAGACGGCGGTCTGCTGGTCGAGGCCGGGGATCTTGTAGTTCATCCCGAGCCCGAGTTGGTTGCCCGCCTTCTCGATGTCTTCGATCGACAGCGAGGACGGGTCGACCCCCTTCTGCAGTCCGGCCGCCTTCTTCACCAGGTCGAGGTTCGATCCGGCGGGGTAGAGGCCCTGGAACGCGATCGGCCCCTGTTCCATGGCCTGGTTGTTCTGTGCCGCGGCGAGCACGGCGCCGGTGGACGGCTGGATCGCGACGATCGTCGCGGGGGTGCCGACGCTGACCACTGCTTCCTCGGCCGCCAACTGCAGGTGGGAGTCGAGGGTCGCGGCGATGTCCGGTCCGGGCGGGCCCTGGAATCCGGCCTGGGGAATGAGCGTGCCGTCGGGGTCCACGAGGTGGACGGCCCAGCCGGCCGTGGCATCCCGGTTGGCCTGCCACACCTTCCGCAGCGGATCCAGCAGCGGTGTCGTGATGCGGCGATCCGACGTGATGAGCTTCGGCGTCTTGATGGTGACGACACCGGGGATCGCGAGATCCTGTTCGAGGAACTGGTAGTCCTGGTCGCGCAGCAGCACGGCGGTCACCTGCTCGCCGGGCTTCGCCGCCATGTCGGCCATCATCGTGTCGGCCGTCACGAGGGGAGCCACCGGTTCGAGCACCTCGGCGAGGCGTCGAGTAGTGGCGACGGGGTCGGGCATGGTGGCGGGGTCGAGGGTCACCGAGTTGATGGTCTGCTCGTTCATCAGCAGGCCGCCGACGGCGTCGAAGATCCGCGGCGGGGCGGCGTCCGTCCGGTCGTAGCGGACGACGCGCCCGTTGCCCAGGTCGGGCGCGAGGATCGACGGATCCCAGGAGATCCGCCAGCCGACGGACAGGTTCCGCACGCCGCCCTGCACCTGGTAGCTCCAGTCCTTGCCCTCACCGAAATGCCAAGCGGCACCGACGGTGAAGAAGCCGGAGTCCGAGCCGAGATCCATGAACTGGGTCAGGTCGAACTTGGTGTCCTGGGGATGCAACCCATCGAACATCTGTTGAATCGCCGTCTCCGCGGCGTTGGGATAGGAGGTCTGCGCTGCAGCGGCAGCGGCATCGCCCTCGTTCAGTGCGGTGACGAATTTGTCGACGACCGAATGAGCGGTTTCCTCCTCTTTCGAGAGCACACACGACGCCAGGATCACTGCCAAGACGACAGCCGACGTCAGGGCGATCACATATTTGTTTCGGCGTCCAAGCGATCGTCCATTCCCCATGTCCACCATCTTGCTTTCAGTCACATGCGTAACAAGCACGAGTTGCCTACGAAGGAGTTACGGTTGAGCCACAACTTATCCCCGAACAGCAACGCGTGAACGGGTTTAGCGAAGAAAACGCCCCGCAGCCTGCACCGCAGGGGCCGAACTGTCACCTGTTGCTATAAATACGGCAAATGCTAGGTCGTCCTTGATTCCGACGAACCAGCCGTGAGCCGGACCACTTCCCGACTCGGCCGTGCCCGTCTTGCCCAACAGACCCGGAATGTCCTGCAGCGCAGTAGCGGTACCCCCCGTCACAGTTTCACGCATCATAGTCCGGAGGTCCGCGGTGACATTCGCCGGCACCGGCGTCACCGTCTTGTCGGCGGTACCCGGCTGCCCCTGCACGATCATCGGCGACGGCGTCGACCCGTTCGCGATGGATGCGGCCACCATCGCCATCCCGAACGGGGATGCGGTCACCTGTCCCTGCCCGATCGCGGACTCGACACGGGCCGCCGAACTGTCGGCGATCGGCACGTTGCCGGTGACCGTCGTCAGGCCGGGGGTCACGTAGTCGACGCCGAGCCCGAACTGCTGCGCGGCCTTCTGCAGGGCGTCGGGCGGCAACCCGACCGCCAGCCGTCCCATGGTGGTGTTGCACGAGCGGGCGAACGCGGTGTGCAGCGGGACCGCGCCCAGATCGAACTCGTCGTCGTTGGGGATCTGCCTGCCCTCGATGTTCTCGGTGCCGGGGCAGGGCAGGACCGTGTCGGGGGTGGCGGCACCGGCCTGCAGCGCAGCCGACGTCGTCACCGTCTTGAACGTCGACCCGGGTGGGTAGAGCCCGGTGAGCGCGATCGGGCCGAGCGCGTCGGCCGGGGCGTTCTGCGCGACCGCCAGCACCGCGCCCGTGGAGGGACGCAGGGCGACGATCGCGGCCTGTTGCGGCACGTCGGCGAGCGCCCGCTCCGCGGCCGTCTGCATCGGGAGGTCGAGGGTCGTGGCGATGTCGGGCGCGTCGGGGCCTGCCTCGCCGGCGACGGTCTTCGCCGAGCCGTCCTGGCCGACCACCTGCACCGCCCAGCCGGCGGACGCGTCCTGTCCCTCCTGCCACAGGTCACCGAGGCCGGCCAGGGTGGGCGAGGCCAGCGCCTTGTCGGTGCTGAGCAGCCTGGTCTGCGGGGCCAGCGTGACACCCGGTAGTTGCCGCAGTTGCGGTTCGATCGGCGCCAGGTCCTCGGCGCGCAGCGAGATGGCGGTGACCGGCTTGCCCTGGGCGCCCGCCAGATCCTGCTGGAGCGAGGCCGCGGTGATCGTGGGTGCGATCGGCGCCAGCAGCGCGGCGACCGCGGCGGTGTCGGCGCCCTGTTCGACGTTGACCAGCGTGACGACCTGCTGTTCGAGGAGCGGTGCGCCACCTGCGGCGAGGACCTTCGGCGGCGTCCCGGTCGTGGTGGTGTACCGGACAGTGGTGTCGTTCGTGAGACCGGGCGCGAGCACGGCTGGGTCCCAGGCGATCTTCCAGTCGTCGCCGTCCTTGGTGGCGTTGCCGGTGGTGCTGTACTTCCATTCCTGCCCCGGGGCGAACGGCCACGACACGTCCATCGTGAACGTTCCGGCGTCGTCGCCGGACTTCTGCGCCTCGGTGCGGGTGAACGTGCCGTCCTTGTTTCCGAGGCCGTCGTACATCGCCGTGATCGCGGCGGCGGCCGCAGCCGGATCGGTGGTGAGGTCGGCGGCGGCCTGCACGTCGTCGCTGTTCAGCGCGTCGGCGAACTGCTGCGACACGGTGTCGGGCTGATCGGGGCCGAACAGCCCGCAGGCGGAGAGCACGGACGCCAGGACCGCGATTCCGGCCACTGCCTTGCGGGTCGAGGTGGGACGGGTGGGGCTGTGACGAACGGTTGAGGTGCGCACGGACTCGATCATGCCTGACGCGGTGGCGCGCTTCGAATAATCGGTGTAATCATGTAATCAGTGCTTCATCACCGTGATCGGGGCACCCGGCTCCCAGGAGGACGCCATGAAGAACGCACACGGTCCGGGTGGCCGCCGCTTCGGTCGGCCCGGTGGATGGCAGCAGGCGGATGTCCCCGACGCGAGCGATGCCACCGACTGGTTCACCGGACGCCTTCCCGGCGACTGGTTCACCGGCCCCGCGACCGTCGAGGTCGACCGCGAAGAAATCGTGGTCGTGGGCGAACTGCCCCCCGTCGAGTCCGCCGACTCCGGTTCCGACGCGGCGATCGACGGACGCATCTCACGGTTCCGGGAAACAACGCGGGCGGATCGGATGCGTATCGCGGACGAGGCCGAGGCGCGGTACGGCCGCAAGGTCGCGTGGGGCGTCAGCCTCGACGGCCACAAGACACTGTTCACCCACCTCGCCGTCCCGGTGATGACCCGGCTCCGCCAGCCCGAACGCAAGGTTCTCGACACACTCGTCGACGCCGGAGTGGCGAGGTCACGATCGGACGCCCTGATGTGGACGGTCCGCCTCGCAGGCCAGCACAGCGAGCAGTGGCTGACCGAGCTGCGCGAAGCCATGGCCAAGGTGGACGAACTCCGGGCCGACGGGCCCCAGATCTAATTCGATTGCACGGGCGTCGGTGGCGTCCTATCGTGAACGTCACCGATGCGCACCGGGCGCGTCAGACAGAGGGGAACGGTCCATTGCTCCTGCCGAGGTAGTCACGCGAGTCGTCATCCGCACACACCTCGGGAGTACTCATGGCCCAGTCATACCTGTCCCTGTCCGACCTCACGTTCACCTGGCCCGACGGCGAGCCCGTCTTCGACGGCCTCGACGCCGTCTTCGGCCCCGGTCGCACCGGCCTGGTCGGACTCAACGGCGCCGGCAAATCCACACTGCTCCGGCTGATCGCCGGGCGCCTGCATCCCGACCGCGGGTCGGTGACGACGCACGGCGAGGTGGCCTACCTGCCGCAGGACATCACGCTCGACCCCAGTCTGCGGGTCGACCGGATCCTGGGTGTCGCCGAACTGCGGGCATCGTTGCACCGCATCGAATCCGGTGAGGGCACGCCCGAGGATTTCGATGCGGCGACCGGCCGCTGGGACATCGAGGAGCGCGCGGTGTCGACACTGCACCGGCTCGGTCTCGAGCGCGTGCTGGGCAGCACGTCCGACCTCGACCGCACGGTCGGCACCCTGTCGGGTGGTGAGACCGTGCTGCTCGGCCTCACCGCGGAACTTCTGCGGGAACCGGAGGTGCTGCTCCTCGACGAGCCCACCAACAACCTCGACAGCGATTCCCGCAGCAGGCTCTACGACGTGGTGCGACAGTTCTCGGGAACCCTGCTGGTGGTCAGCCACGACCGCGACCTGCTCGACCTGATGGATTCCACCGCGGAACTGCGCGCGGGCGAGATCCGCATGTTCGGGGGAAATTTCAGCACCTACCGGGAGATCGTCGAGGCGGAGCAGGAGACCGCCCGCGCTGCGGTGCGCGATGCCCGCAGCGACGTGCAGAAGCAGAAGCGCGAACTCGTCGAGGCCCGCGTCAAGATCGACCGTCGTCAGCGGTACGGGCAGAAGATGTTCGAAAACAAGCGGGAACCGAAGATCGTGATGGGGTTGCGGAAGCGCCAGGCGCAGGAATCCGCGGGAAAACTGCGGAACAACCACGTCGCGAAGGTCGACGAAGCGCGAGAGTCGTTGACGGAAGCGGAGAATGCGCTGCGGGACGACCGCGAGGTGCGGATCGACCTGCCCGCCACGGAGGTGCATTCGGGCCAGGCGGTGGTCTCCGTCCCGGACGTGCGACTGCGCAGCGGACAGCAGGTGTCGCTGGACGTCGTCGGTGCCGAGCGGATCGCCCTCGTCGGACGCAACGGCATCGGGAAGACGACCCTGCTCGACGCCGTCGTGGCCGCGGGACCGCGGGTCCCGTTCCGGGCCCTGCCCCAGCGACTCGACGTGTTCGACGAGTCGCTGACGGTCGCCGAGAACGTGGCCGCCGAGGCGCCGCATGCGTCGCAGGAACAGATCCGCGCCCAGCTGGCCCGGTTCCTGTTCCGGGGCAACGATTCCGACGTGCTCGCGTCGGCACTGTCGGGCGGGGAACGGTTGCGGGCGGCGCTCGCGACTATCCTGCTCGCCGAACCCGCGCCCCGGCTGCTGCTGATGGACGAGCCGACGAACAACCTCGACCTGCCGAGTCTCGCGCACCTGACGCAGGCGCTCCGCAGCTACCGCGGCGCCCTGATCGTGGTCAGCCACGACCGGCAGTTCCTCCACGATATCGGGGTCACCCGGTGGCTGGAACTCACCGACGAGGCCCTTCGGGCTCGTGCGCCTTTTGCGTAGCCCCAGCTACCAGAAAGGCGCACGAGCGCCGGAGGCGCCTCAGTCGGCCACCCCGATGTCCTCGTTCCAGAGTTCGGGCCGGGCCTCGATGAATTCGGTCATCAGGTCGATGCAGTGCTGGTCGCGCAGGACGGTCACGTCGACACCGTTCTCGCGGAGCCAGTCGTGGGCGCCGGTGAACGTGACGCTCTCGCCCACGACGATCGCGCCGATGTTGAACTGCCGCACGAGGCCGCTGCAGTACCAGCACGGCGACAGGGTCGTGACCATGATCGTCGAGCGGTAGTCGCGCTGACGCCCGGCCGCCCGGAACGCGTCGGTCTCACCGTGGACGGACGGGTCGCCGTGCTGGACCCGGCGATTGCGGCCCCTGCCGAGCAGGGTTCCGTCGCCGGCGAAGAGCGCTGCCCCGATCGGTATTCCACCCTCGCGTCTGCCGAGTTCGGCTTCGGCGATCGCCACGGCCAGCAGTTCCTCGGGATCCAGCGTCGTCAGCGGTGACTCGAAGGGAATCGACATGCCTCTACCTTCCATCCGGGACGCAGCTCCCACAACGTACACACCGCGCTCGCCCCGACGCTTGCGCTGGAGCGCACTCCGGGTCGTACGGTTTCAGGCATGACCACCCAGCTGGAACAGTCGACCGGAACGTTTGCGAGCATCTCGGAGGTCGCGGCGATCACGGGACTCACGCAGGACACCCTGCGCTGGTACGAGCGCGAGGGGATGATCCCCGCGATCGCGCGGGGTTCGGACCGTCGCCGCCGGTACAGCGAGCGCGACGTGCCCCCGTCTACGGCGCGGTGGAACCGGAAATCGCGCTCGCCACACTTCATCACGCGGTGGATCTCGGAGTCGGTTTCCTCGACACCGCCGACGTGTACGGCGCCGGCGACAACGAGCGACTGATCGCGCAGCTGCTGAAGGATCGGCGCGAGGACGTCACGCTGGCAACCAAATTCGGAATTTTGGGCGATCCGAGGAGACGGAGCGAGGGCGGCGCCTCCACCCGCGGCGACCGCGCGTACGTCCACGAGGCAGTGGACGCCAGCTTGCGCCGCTCGGCATCGACACGATCGACCTCTATTACCTAACGCCACGCCCGCCCAGGTGGCGCTGGCGTGGCTCTACGCCCGGGGCCGCGAGTTCGGACTGCCGGTCGTGCCCATTCCCGGAACCCGCAGCGCGGAGCGGGTGACGGAGAACGCGGGCGCACTCGGTATCGCACTCGACGCGGCGCAGCCGGCTGTGCTGAATTCGGCGCGGGATCACGTGGAGGGTGCGCGTTCGGAGGATCCGCAGTGGGTGTCGGAGGGCCGAGACATCCGAGTGATGCAGACTGGGCGGGTGCAGCACGCTACCAATCCCGTCGACGGCATCCGGATCGCGTACAGGACCGTCGGCGAGGGGGAACCGCTGGTCCTCATTCACGGCACCGCCCTGTCGCACGCCATCTGGCGCGGATTCGGTTACGTCGCCGCGCTGCGTGATCGGTACCGGCTGATCCTGGTGGATCTGCGGGGTCACGGGCGCAGCGACAAGCCGCACGACGAGGGCGCATATGCGATGGATCTGGTGAGCGGCGACGTCCTGGCGGTCCTCGACGACCTGGATCTTCCCAGCGCGCACGTGCTGGGGTATTCGCTCGGCGGACGGGTGGCGCTGGCGTTGGCGGTCGGGACGCCCGACCGGCTGGAGAGCCTGATCATCGGTGGCGGCAGCAGCCGGCCGCAGGCCGGGGCGTTCGACCGCCTGTTCTTCCCCGGATGCATCGACGTCCTCGCGCGGGACGGCATGGGTGCATTCCTCGACGGGTGGAATGCCCGGCGCTCGTGGCCGATCGACGCCGGCACCCGGGCGGCGTTCCTGGCGAACGACGCGAAGGCCCTCGCCGCGTACATGCGGCGCTCCGGTGCCGAGCCGGGGGTCGACGACGACGTCCTGCGTGGAATCGCCGTTCCCACACTGCTGTTCGTCGGTTCGGACGACGCCGAACGGCTCGGCGACACCCAGCGGGTGGCGGCGCTGATTCCCGGTGCGTCGCTGACGATCCTGCCCGGTTTCGACCATTCGACGGCCGTGGCCGCGAGCACCGAGGTGCTCGCGGCCGTCGAGCCGTTTCTCGCCGCGGTGTGAGGCGCTACATCCACTCGACCAGCTGGATGATCACCCCGTTGGGGTCGCTCATCTGGAAGTAGCGTTCGCCCCACGGCTCGGTGTCGATGGGCGTCACGATCGGAACGCCTTCCGCCTGCAGTCGCTCGTATTCGCCGTCGATGCCCTCGACGACGAGTGCGATCAGCAACCCCTGGCCGGCGTCGCCCGCGATCCGCGCGGGCTTGAACGTCTCCAGTCCGGTCTTCAGGAAGATCAGGTTGAAGGCCACGTCCGGACGCTTCAGCGACACGAAGCCTTCGGCTGCCATCTCCTCGACGAAGCCCAGGTGGGTCTTGGCGAATTCGGCCGATGCGGTGGGGTCTGCGACGTTCAGCGACAGTGCGCTCGCGGTGACCTTCACGGTGGTGTCCTTTCGTTGACGACACACCACTAACGTACGCCGTACGACATTTGTTCCCGGGCGCCGCGCATCACATCGCCAGCAGGCCCTTCGCGATGTGCGTCACCTGGATCTCGTTGCTGCCGGCGTAGATCATCAGCGACTTCGCGTCGCGCGCGAGTTGCTCGACCCGGTACTCGGCCATGTACCCGTTGCCGCCGAACAGCTGCACCGCCTCCATCGCGACCTCGGTGGCGGCCCGCGAGGAGTACAGCTTCATCGCCGACGCCTCCGCGAGGCTCACCCGATCCCCCGCCGCGGTGCGCTCGATCGCGTTGAACACCATGTTCTGCACGTTGATGCGCGCGATCTCCATCTCGGCGAGCTTGAGCTGGATGAGCTGGAACTGGGCGATCTCCTTGCCCCACAGTGTGCGGGACTTGGCGTAGTCGACGCAGAGCCGGTGACATTCGTTGATGATGCCGAGCGACAGCGACGCGATGCCGATGCGCTCGGCCGCGAAGCTCTCCTTGGCGCTGGACTTGCCGTCGGACTGTCCGCCGTCCTCGGTCTCGCCGAGCAGACGGTCGCGGGTGAGGCGCACGTTGTCGAAGAACAGCTCGCCGGTCGGCGAGGAGTTCATGCCCATCTTCTTGAACGGCGCCCCCTGAGTCAGGCCTTCCATGCCCGCGTCGAGCACGAACGCGAGAACCTTGCGGTCGCGGCGGTCGACGGACGAATCCCCCTCGTCGAGCTTCGCGTAGACGATGATGACGTCGGCGTACGGGCCGTTGGTGATGAACGTCTTCTGCCCGTTCAGGATGTAGTCGTCGCCGTCGCGGCGCACGTACGACTTCATGCCGCCGAACGCATCCGATCCGGAGTCGGGCTCGGTGATGGCCCAGGCGCCGACCTTCTCGAACGTGACCAGACCGGGGAGCCACCGCTCCTTCTGCGCCAGCGTGCCGCGACTGCGGATGGTTCCCGCCGCCAGCCCGAGGCTGACCCCGAGCGACGCGACGAGCCCGAGACTCACCCCCGCCAGCTCGGCGTTCATGATGACGCCCATGCTGCCGGCACCGCCGAGGCCGCCGGACTTCTCCCCCTTCGCGTCGGACGCGGCCTCACCGCTGCGCTCGCGTTCGAGGGACTTCGTCAGCGCGTCGCGCGCCATCTCGTCGAGACCGAACGTGGCGAAGAATTTGCGGATGATGTCGAACGGAGGCAGTTCGCCGGTCTCCAGCTTGTCGACGTGCGGTCGAATCTCCTTGTCGATGAAACCGCGGATCGCGTCACGGAACATCAGGTCGGTATCTGACCACTCATACATGCCGGGCACTCCAGTCGCCGAGAGACAAAGGGTTTCCGCAAATATAGAACACGTTCCTATTCTTGGACAGGTGTCCCGGACGGTCCCCGGTCGCCCACGGCGAATCAGGCCGAGTCGCCTGTCGTTTCACCGATCCCGAGCCACGTCGACCGCAACCGGTCGAGGGTGCCGTCCGCGGCCAGGGTGCGCTGCGCACTCTCGAGGCGTTCCCGCAGCGCGTGATCGCCGGTGCGGACGGCGACCGCGATCGCCTCACGGGAGATGCCGCGTTCGACCACCTCCACGTGCGGGCGGTCCCGGACGAGCCAGGTGAGGACCGGGGCGAGTTTCATGACGGCGTCACAGCCGCCTGAGGACAGGTCGTCGAGGGCCTGTCCGATCCGGTCGTACGCGTATACCCGGATCGCTCCCGCGCGGCCGTCCGCGACCAGCCTCTCCACGATCGGCTGGCTGGTGTTGCCGTGCTGAACCCCGACCGTCAGCCCCGCGAGGTCGCCCACCCCCCGGACTCCCGGATGCCGGGACGTGTCGACGGCGAGGGACTGACCCGACACGAGATACGGTGCGCAGAAATCCGCGCGGACCCTGCGGTCCGGGGTCACGGTGGTTCCCGACGCGATGCAGTCGAACTCGCCGTCGGCGAGAGCATCGAAGATTCCGTTGAAGTCGGTGCCCGTGTACGGGACGAGCGACCATTCGACGCCGAGGACCCGCGCGATCGCCTGGGTGTACTCGACGTCGAACCCCGTGGGGACGTCGCCGTCCCGGAACTCGAACGGCGGGTCGGGCAGTGCCGAACCCACCCGCAGGACCCGCGCGGACGCCGTCATGCCGCCCCTCTCCACCCTCGTGTGCGCCTACGAACCGATCAGCCCCAACCGCTGTGCCAGCCAGGGCATTTCCTTCTCCAGTCCCGCCGACCACACGGCGAAGCTGTGCCCGCCCGGGACCTCCACGTACTGGACGTCCATGCCCGCGGCCTTCGCCGCCTGGTACACCTTCTGCGCGCCCGGCTTGTACGCGTCGTCGCCGGAACCGATCACGAAGACCCCGGCCGAGTCCGGGTATTGCTTCGATCCCATCAGATCGAGGGGGTTGACCTTGGTGAACGCGGCCTGGTCACCGCCGAATCCGTCGTCGATGGTCCGCTGGTGGTCGCCGAGTGTGGGTTCTTCCTGACCCGAGATGTCGAGGAACGTCGGGTACACGTCGGGGTAGTTGGTGGCCATCTGCAGCGAACAGGTGCCGCCGTAGGACAGGCCGCCGATGGCCCACGCCTTCGGGTCCGGGTTCACCTGCAAATTCGACTTCACCCAGGCCGGAACGTCCTTCGCGAGGTACGTGGCCACGTTGCCCATCTTCGAATCGATGCACAGCGGATTCGCGATCTGCGAACCGGTGCCGTCGGCCACCACCACGATCGGGGCGAGTCCGTCGTGTTTCGCGGCGAACTCGTTCATCGTGGTCGCGAGCTTGCCGCCGGCGAACCAGTCCTCCGGCGCACCGGGTTGACCGGCCAGCATCACCAGCACGGGCAGCAGCGGGCGGGGGTTGGTGAAGTAGGCGGGTGGGAGGTAGATCTCGGCGTCGCGGGCACCGAAGCCCGACACCGTTCCGGGTATCGCCGCCGTCAGGACCCTTCCCTCACTGGGCATTCCGAGCGGGGCCGTCCACGACGCGTCGAGAGGTGTTCCCGTCACCACCTTCTCCGTGGTGCCGCCCAGATCGTTCATCTGCACCCGGTCGAACGGTTCCGCCCCGAACGCCGTGCCCACCGTGGGATAGGCGTCGAACACGAGGTTGATCTGCGTCGCCGACACCAGGATCACCGCGAGGACCGCGAGCACCGAGACGGCGGCCGATCCCACCGTCCGGCCGGCGCGGATCCTCGGCACCAGCAGCACGATCGCGAAGAACCCCAGACCGATCCACACATAGATGGATATCTCGATCGGATCGGGGAACGGCCGGAGAACCTTCTCGACCATCACGTACAGGACGACGGTGACGACGACCGATACGGCCAGGCAGATCGGAATCGCCTTCCTGCGATACCAGGGGGCGCGGGCCGCGAGCAGCCACACGCCGCCGAGCACGCCGAGCGCCGTGAGGATCCAGGGCAGAGGCCCGGAGATCACGCTGAGGTCGCTGAGCCATTCCACGCCACGAAGCCTAGAGCGCGAACCCGCGCCACGTCGGCGACTCGCACCGACCGGTAAAATTGCCGGGGTGACATTCATCAAGGTCTGCGGCCTGCGAGACGAGGCCTCCGTCGATCTGGCGGTGCGCCTCGGCGTCGACGCCGTGGGTTTCGTCTTCGCCGACAGCGTCCGCCGCATCTCCCCCGAGGATGCCGCACCGCTGGTCCGCCGCGTCACCGCACCGACGGTCGCGGTGGGTGTGTTCAAGGGCAGTTCGGTGGCGGAGGTGATCGAGGTCGCCGCGACCGCCGGTCTCGGGACCGTCCAGGTACACGACCTGACGTCCGCCGCGGACGTGTCCCGGTTGCGGGAGGCTGGACTACGCGTGATCCGTGCGGTCGTCGCCGGTGACGCGTCGGGCGATTTCGGCGCGGACCGGATCCTCGTCGACGGGGCGACCGCAGGCGCGGGCGTGCCCTGGGACTGGGCGAGCCAGAGCAGGCCCGACGGCGAGTGGATTCTCGCGGGCGGACTTCACCCGGGCAACGTGCGGACCGCCGTCGACGCGACCGGCGCCTGGGGGGTCGACGTGTCCAGCGGGGTCGAATCCTCGCGGGGTGTGAAGGACGCGGCTCTGATCGAGCAGTTCGTCGCCGCGGTCCGATCCGGAACCTGAGTCAGTCCGGCATCCCGGCGACGGCATCGTCCGCATCCCACGACGCCAGGACGGTCCGGATGCCCACGACCAGCGCGAGCGGCTGATCGATCATCACGTGGTGCCCGGCGTCGGGGATCTCGACCACCAGGGCGCCGGGGCCGAACCGGCGCCGCATGTCCGCCATCATCGCGTCGGTGACGATGCCGTTCTCGGCGCGGAAGTAGGCGAGACGGCAACGCGGGTCGGACGCACCCAGATGGCCACTGCCCTCTCGGGAGAAGAACGCGGAATCGAACTTCCACGACCACCCGCCGTCCACCTCCTCCATCGAGTTCTCCGCCACGTGCCGAAGTACCGCCGGCACCGCCGTGTCCTGCGGCGGGACGAAACGGAACCGCTCGAGCGCGTCCGCCCGGGACGGGTAGATCTTCTTCGGGCCGAAGGCACGCTGTTTGCGCGCTTCCTCTTCTTCCGGGGTCCGGGCGAGGACGGGCGAATCGATCAGCTGGACTCCGCCGAGATCCTCGCCGAACAGCTGCGCGGCCACGTACGACACCATTCCGCCCATGCTGTGGCCGACGAACACCGGCGTCCCCGAGATGCCCGCGGGCTTGGCCACGGCCAGGGCTTCCTCCGCCCAGCGCTCGAGGCCGTATTCGTCACGCCGGTCGCTGTCGCCGTGCCCGGTCAGGTCGAGTGCGACGACACGACGGTCGGTGGCCAGCATGGGGCCCACATGGTCCCACCACCGGCTGTGGGCGGCGCCGCCGTGCACGAGCACGATTCCCGGTGTGCCCGACGGGCCCCACGCCCGGTAGTGGACCTGCGCACCGGCGATGTCGACGCGGCCGACGTCGACCGGGGCCGCCAGCGCCGTCGTGAACCAGTGGGGCGCGTCCGTCTGCACGTTGCTCATTCACCGAACATACCGACCACCCGCAGCCGCTCTCGGCCGCCCTACAGGAGGTCGAGCATGGCCGCGACCGCGCGTTCGACCACCGGAAACTTGTCCGGGGCCAGATCGTGGCGGGCGCCCTCGAACTCGACGAGCGTCGTCGGAGCGGGGATCAGTGCGAGTGCCGCCTGCAGTTCGCCGGTGGTGGCGAACGGGTCCTTCGAGCCGTGCACCACCACGGCCGGGGTGCGCAGACCCGGCAGGTGCTCGGTGCGGAGCTTCTCCGGCTTGGCCGGCGGATGCAGCGGGTACGACAACAACAACAGTGCGTCGACGAGACCCGGCCGCTCCGACGCCAGCATGGATGCCTGACGCCCGCCGTAGGAGTGCCCGCCGGCCCACACCGGAACCGTCACCAGGTCGCGCATCACGGCCACCGCGGCCGCGACGCCGTCCCGGTCCGCCGCCGCCGTGGACGGGTGCGGCGGCCCCGACGCGCGGCGCTGACGGAACGGGAGATCGAACCGCAGGACGACGACCCCCCGCTCCACGAACCCCTCGGTCACGGCGCGCAACAGCTTTGTGTCGCAATCACTTCCCGCCCCGTGCGTCAGCGTCAGCGCCGCCACGGCCTCCCCCGCCGGGCGATGCAGATGTCCGCGCACTCCGTCACGTTCCAGCAACTCGCTCATGCGGTTCACGGTAGTGGAGGCCGTGCTGTTCCGGCGCGAGCATCTCCGCCAGTTCGTCGCACAGCCCGTTCGCGAGATCGTTCGCCCGTGGCGCGACGCCCATGCTCCAGTACCCGTGCAGCATGCCCGCGGAGATCCGCAGTCGCACCGGGACACCGGCGGCCTCCAGCGCAGCGGCATAGGCGGGCGCGTGATCGCGGAGCGGATCGAACTCGGCGCCGCACACGATCGCGGGCGCCACCCCCGTCAGGTCGCCCTCGATCGGCGAGACGCGGGGGTCGGCGGTCAGGCTGCGGTCGTCGAGGTAGCCGACCCCCATCTCTTCGTCCGCGGGCATTCTGATGAAGTAGCCGTTGGCGAGTTCGTCCATCGAGGGGTACCGAGTCCCGAGATGGACCGGCGCGTACAGCAGCAGTTGCGCCCGCAGCGGAAGTTCCGCGTCGCGGGCCGCCAGGGCCACCGCCGCCGCGAGGTTGCCACCCGCGCTGTCTCCGGCGACGGCAACCCGGGACGGGTCACCGCCCAGCCGATCGATGTTGTCGTGGATCCAGCGCAGCGATGCCAGGCAGTCGTCGTAGCCGGCGGGAAACGGATGTTCCGGTGCCAGCCGGTAGTCGACGGCGACGACGACGGAGCCGGCCCTTGTACATACCCGTCGAGCGTGCGACTCGTGCGAGTCGAGGCCGCCCATCACCCAGCCGCCGCCGTGCAGGTACAGCACCGTCGGCAGGGTCGCGGCCTCCGTGTCCGGCCGGTAGATCCGGGCGGGGATGGCACCCTCAGGACCCGCGACGGTGACGTTCTCGACCTTTCCCACGTCGAGCAGTTCGGGCTCGAAGTAGAGGGCACGCATCTCCTCGATGCGCTTGCGGGCGCCCTCGATCGTCGTCTGGGGACCGGCGGCGGCGTCCCAGTCGTTCAGTTTGTCCAGCAGTACGGCCATGTCGGCGTCGAGTCTCATGATTCTCCTTGTGATGGTTCGGAATGGTTTACTTCTTGCCCAGGTCGGTGATCGCGACGCCCCGCGTCTCCGGGGCGGTGGCCGCCGAGACGCCCGCCACCAGCAGGCAGACGGAGCCGAAGGCCGCGACCGGGATCCATCCGTACGTTCCCGTTCCGAGCAGCGCATAGCCGATGCTCGGGGCGAATCCCGCGAAGGCGAAACCGATCTGCGTCGAGATGGCGATGCCGGAGAAGCGCACTCGGGTGTCGAACATCTCCGCGAAGAACGTCGAACCGACGCCGCTCACACCGGATGCGGCGGCACCGAAGAAGGCCGACACCGCGAAGATCAGGGGAACGGAACCGGTGCTCATCGCCTCGAAGTAGAAGAAGAACGCGGCGATGGCCCCGGCGATTCCGGCGAGATACACGGGGCGGCGGCCGATCCGGTCGCCGAGCATCGCCCACAGCGGAATGGTCGACAGCTGCATGACGTTCGCGACGACGCCCGCCCACAGCAGGGTGGGGCGTTCGAGCCCGGCCTCACCGGTTCCGTAGGCGAGCGCGAAGACCGTCATGATCGTGCCCGACACGGCGAAGAGCGAGCACGCGATCACCCGAAGCATCTGCAGCCGATAATTTCGGAACAGTTCCACGACGGGGATCGCCACCAGCTCGTCGTCGAGTTCGGCCTCCCGGAATACCGGCGTCTCTTCCATCGTCCGGCGGACGAACAACGCGACGATCGTCAGGATTCCACTGGCGAGGAACGGGATCCGCCAACCCCACGTCATCAGCACGTCCTCGGGCAGCGCGGCGACGGGGATGAACAGCAGGGTCGCGATCAGCTGCCCGGCCTGCGTTCCGCTCATCGTGAAGCTGGTGTAGAACGCCCTCGAACCCTCCGGCGAATGCTCGAGAGTCAGCGAGTTCGCGCCGCTCTGCTCACCTGCCGCCGACGCGCCCTGCATGAGGCGCAGGACCACGAGCAGGATCGGCGCCGCGATCCCGATGCTCCCTAAACCGGGCAGGCAGCCGATGAGGAACGTCGAGACACCCATCAGGATCAGCGTGAAGACGAGCACGCGCTTGCGTCCGATCCGGTCGCCGTAGTGTCCGAGTGCGACGGCCCCGATGGGGCGTGCGATGTATCCCACGCCGAATGTCGCCAGTGCCGCCAGCGTGCCGGTCGCCGGACTCTCCGACGGGAAGAAGACCGTCGGAAAGATCAGGGCGGCCGCCGACCCGTAGATGAAGAAGTCGTAGTACTCGACGAGGCTGCCCAGGAAGCTCGCGAAAGCCGCTTTGCGGGGCTGGCGCGGAGGCACACTCGCCGGGGCACCGACAGATTGCCGCGCGTTCGGGTGCGCGGCAGAACCAGCTCGTACGCTCATGGGGGACCTTTCGGACCGGAGTGAAGGGAGGGACGTGCGGTGGATCACACCACCGCTGCGCCGACGACTCTGCCAAACGTCTTCATCACAGTCCAAGATCAAATCGGCATAATTTCGATAAGAGTTACTTATCGAACTCGTCGATCGTCGGCATGAGTTCCTCCGCGAGCGTGATGACCGTCTCGAGCAGCGGCGTCCGGGGTCTGTCGGCCCACGCCAGCGCACCGCGGATACGGTGGCGTCCGCCGTCCGTAGGCACGACGACCGAGTCGACGGCACCGGTGCGATGGGAACCGACGGGGATGAGCGACACTCCCACACCGGCCGCCACCAGCGCGGTCAGCGTCGTACCGTCCGAAGTTTCCTGCGCGATCTCCGGCGTGAACCCCGCCTCGTGACATGCGGCCAGCACGTCCAGACGCAGAGTCGACCCCGACGCCGCCGGGTTGGTGACGAACGGATCGTCGCGCAGTTCCGACAGCGAGATCTCCGAACGCTTCGCCAGAGGATGGTCGACGTAGAGCAGCGCACCCAGCGACTCGACAGAGATCAGTCTCGTCGAGATCTCGGGATGCGACAGCGCTGCCGAGACGAAACCGAGATCCAGCTTGCCGGAATAGATGTCGTCGAGGATCAGCCCGCTCGGCCTGGCCCCGTCGAGAATCAGCTCGAGTTTGGGATATCGCCGACGGACGGTGCGGGCGAACAGCGGCAACTTCGACTGCCCGTACGCACCGCTGAATCCCACCCGCACGCGGCCCTCCTCCGCCGGATTGCCGACCGACGCCGACTGCTCGGCCCAGGCAACGGCTTTCAGCGCGGCCCGGCACGGCTCGAGAAACTGCTCGCCCGCGGCGGTCAGCCGAATCGGCCGCGTGCCGCGGTCGAACAGCTTCACTCCGAGATGCCTCTCCAACTGCTGGATCTGCTGACTGACGGCGGGCTGAGCGATGCGCAACGACTCGGCGGCCCGACCGTAGTTCGACATCTCGGCTACGGCGAGGAACGCGCGCATCCAGCGGATTTCCATGCCCGCACCCTATGTCGTGCCGAAATCCGACGTTTGATTGCGATTGGCTCTCGGTCTGTTTGCCAGGTTTGAGGGCTGGGTACTTGAACATCACGACTGCTGGGAGTAGCCAATGGACACCATGACCATCATCTGGATCATCGTCGCGATCGTCGTCGTACTCGCTGTGATCGCGCTGCTCGTTGCGGCATCACGCAAGCGCAACGAGCGCCGCCATCAGGAGGCCGACAGCATCCGCGCAAAGGCGCAGGAGCAGACATCCGTCGTCGAGAAGCGCGAAGCGCTGGCGGAGGAAACCGCGGCCAAAGCACGGAAGGTGCAGGCAGAAGCCGAGGCCAAGGCCGCGGAAGCCAAGCGGCTGCAGGTCGATGCGCAAACGCATCGGAACACGGCGACCACGTCCCGTGACGACCTGAAGAACGAGTGGAAGCGGGCCGATGAACTCGATCCACAGGTGAAGACGACGGATACCCCGTCGACCGACGCCCGGACCACCGATGCCCGCACTGCCGACACCGGGTCCGCCACCCCTCGGACCAACGGCACCACCTCCACGAATACCCATGGCGCGCACGCGAAGCCGACGGACACCACGTCGACGTAACTTTTCATTACTACAGGTGCACCGGCCCGGCGCCGGCGCCCACACGGAAGGTCGGAAATGCGGATCGGACGACTCGTGACGCTCATCGTGATCATCTGGCTGATCATCGGTGCGGTTGCCGTGTGGCAGCGCGGTTATTTCAAGGACACGACGGCCGACTGCGCCAGTGCCGGAACCATCGCCGTCACCGTCCTCGCAGGTCCGCTGAATTACGCGGGCGTGAATCCGAAAATCAATTGTGAAGTGCCGCAACCGAGTCAGTAGCTCCAGCCCGTTCAACCGAAAAGAGGGAACACTGTGATCGTTCTCGGAATCATCTTGCTGGTCATCGGTCTCGTCGCAGGGATCTCGATCCTCACGACGATCGGGATCATCCTTCTCGTGATCGGTCTCGTCCTCCTACTGCTGGGCACGACCGGCCGCGCGGTGGGTGGGCGGAAGTACTGGTATTGACGTCGGCGTTCCCTTCGCCGGCACTGTAGCCTACACCCATCAATCATTGACAATGTCAACGATTGATGGATAGGTTTCTTTCGGGCAGGTATGCGTGCGCCGTACGCGTGCCGACGAAAGGAGCCATGCATGACCTCGGTTGCACTGCAGCGGAACATCTTCGACGCCGATCACGATGCGTTCCGGGAAACGGTCCGACGATTCGCCGAACGTGACGTCGCGCCGCGACTGCGCGAGTGGGCGGATACGGGGCAGGTCGACCGCGACATCTACCGCCAGGCCGGCAAACTCGGACTTCTCGGGATCAACGTCGACGAACGATTCGCCGGTGGCGGCACGGACGACTTCCGGTTCAACGCCATCGTCATCGAGGAGTTGTGCCGCGTCGGCGCACCGGCCGTAGTGATGGGCTTGGCAGGAATCAACGATCTCGTCACGCCGTACCTCGTGTCGCTGGCGAGCGACGAGCAGAAGCATCGATTCCTGACCCCGCTGTGCACCGGCGAGAAGATCGGCGCCATCGCCATGACGGAGCCGGGCGCGGGCAGCGACCTGGCCGCGATCTCCACGACCGCCCTGCGCGACGGCGACGAACTGGTTCTGAACGGCACGAAGATCTTCATCAGCAACGGAATGCTCGCCGATTTCGTGATCGTGGTGGCCAAGACGGATCCCGCCGCGGGCAAGAAGGGCGTGAGCCTCCTGGTGGTCGAAGAGGGAATGGCGGGATTCACCCGCAACGGACCACTCCACAAAGTGGGCCTGGCCGCGCAGGACACCGCGGAACTCGTGTTCGACAATGTTCGCGTCCCCGTCGCGAACGTCCTCGGCGAAGTGAACGACGGCTTCGGCTACCTGCGCCACAATCTGCCGCAGGAACGCCTGAGCGTGGCGGTGACGTCGATGGCGTCGATGCGGCGCACCTTCGACCAGGCGCTGACGTACAGCTGCGACCGCACGGCGTTCGGCCGGCGGGTGGCCGATTTCCAGGCCAATCGCTTCTACCTCGCGGAACTCGCCACCGAGATCGAGATCGCGCAGTGCTTCACCGACCGCTGCATTCTCGACGCCGCGCACGGCACGCTCGACGAGGTGACCGCGGCGATGGCCAAGTGGTGGATCACCGAATTGCAGCAGCGCGTCGTCCAGCGCGCGGTGCAGCTGCACGGCGGCTACGGGTACATGCGGGAATACGACGTCGCCCAGGACTACCTCGATTGCCGCGGCGGGCCGATCTACGCCGGTACCACCGAGATCATGAAGGAAATCATCGGGCGCAAGCTCACCCGGGCGTAGCTCCCCGAGCGCGGAAGCGTTGTCGATCTCTTCCATTGACATCTTCAATGATTAATGTTTAATTGTGATCCGCGCTACATGCGCGATCCGCTCTGATGTCCCGCTCGGCCAAGGAGTATCGATGACGGTCACCGCCACCGCCGGCACCATGTCGGCCACCCGCCGCAAGAAGGAAGTTCGCAGGGTGATCCTGTCGAGCTACCTGGGCAGCACCATCGAGTTCTACGACTTCCTGCTCTACGCCACCGCCGCATCCCTCGTCTTCGGCCCCGTGTTCTTCGCCGGCCTCGACCCCCTGGCCGCGAGCATCGCCTCGATGGGAACGTTCGCCGCCGGCTACGTCGCGCGCCCCCTGGGCGGAATCGTCTTCGGGCACTTCGGCGACACGGTCGGCCGCAAGGCGATGCTGCTGATCTCCATGACGGTCATGGGCATCGCGTCCTTCGCGATCGGGCTCATTCCCCCGCCGGAGATGATCGGGTCCTGGGCCGCGGTGATTCTCGTCCTCCTCCGGGTCTGCCAGGGTCTGGCCGTCGGCGGCGAATGGGGTGGCGCAGCGCTCATGTCGCTCGAGCACGCCGAATCCGGTAAGCGCGGTTTCGCTGCGGCGTTCACCAACGCCGGGGCCCCGACCGGCGCGCTGCTCGGCACCCTCGCGCTGGCAGCCGTGTCCCTCCTCCCGGACGAGCAGTTCCTGACGTGGGGCTGGCGAATCCCCTTCCTGATCTCCGCTTTCATGCTGGCCCTCGGCCTGTTCATCCGTGCCAGAGTGTCGGAGAGCCCGCTGTTCACGGCGGCGCTGAAAGAGTCCGCGAAGAAGGAGACCGCCCCGCCGATCGTCACGATCCTCAGGCGTCCCCGCGCGGTGGTCGTGGCCGCGATGAGCTGCATCGCGAGCTTCGGAATGCAGACCGCGTTCACCACGTTCGCCATCACCTTCGCCGTGTCGAGCGGCGCCCAGCGATCCGACGCACTGCTCGCGTTCTCCTTCTGCCAGTTCTGTGCGATCTTCCTGGTACTCGGTTCGGCGCGACTGTCCGACCGGATCGGGCGCCGACCGGTCATGCTCGCGGGACTCGGCGCGATGATCGTCAGCGTCTACCCGCTGTTCCTGCTGCTGAGCACGGGACAGTTCCTGTTCATCGCGCTCGCCTTCGTCGGCTACACCGTCTGCCACTCGGCCACCTACGGGCCGATGGCGGCATTCATCTCCGAGCAGTTCGGCACCCGGGCGCGCTACACGGGAGCGTCACTCGGATATCAGCTGGCCACGCTCATCGGCGCGGGATTCACCCCGGTCATCCTGGCGTCGCTGTTCGCGTCGTCCGGCAAATCGATCCTCCCCGTCGGGTTGTTCGTCATCACACTGTGTGTGGTGAGCGCGGTCTTCCTCGTCGCGACGAAGGAGAGCAAGGACAACGACCTGAGCGCCGACACCCCGTCGGCCTGAACAATTTACCGACCACGCTTGCGAGTAGTTTCGAAGAGAACGAGGAGTCACCATGAACAACGAAGGCATCGGCTCGTGGCTCGAGCGCCGCATCGCGATGACGCCGAGGAACGAGGCGCTCGTCTTCGACGGACAGGCCGTCACCTACGAGGAGATGGCCCTGCGGACACGTCGGCTCGCCCACGGCCTGCGCGCCCTCGGGGTCGACAAGGGCGACTGCGTAGGCTTCTTCGGATTCAACGATCCCGCGGCACTGGAAGTGATGTTCGCGGCCGGCTTGCTCGGTGCCACCTATCTTCCGCTCAACGCCCGCCTCACCGCCGAAGAGGCGCGCTACGTCCTCCGCGATTCACGATGCGGCACAGTCGTCTTCGGCGATCAGCAGTCCGACGTCGCGCAGGAGCTGGCGCAGTCGGAGACACCCGTGACCACCTGGATCGGCCTGGACGACTCGTGGTCCGGCCTCACGTACGAGGGGGTGCGGGCCGGCCGGCCCGACACCCGCATCGACGAGCGGGTGGGCCTCGACGACCTCTCGGTGCTGATGTATTCGTCGGGCACCACCGGCGCACCGAAGGGCGTCATGCTCAGCCACGGCAACATGCTGTGGAACGCACTGAACCAGCTTCTCGCGCAGGACATGACGTCGAAGGACCGCACGCTGTCGGTGGCGCCGCTGTTCCACATCGGCGGTATCGGCGGTGCCGTCACACCGACGCTTCTCAATGGCGGCACCGTGGTGCTGCTGCGCAAGTTCGATGCCGGAGTCGTCCTCGACACGATCGAGAAGGAACGCATCACCACGTTCTTCGCGGTTCCCACGATGATTCAGGAACTGTGGCACCACCCGCGGTTCGCGGACGCCGATCTGTCCAGCCTGCGGGCCATCTGCGTCGCCGGGGCACCTTTGCCCGAAGCGTTGATCTCACCGTGGCAGGAACGCGGCGTCGCGATCGCGCAGGCGTACGGGCTGACCGAGACCGCGCCGTCGGTGACGATGCTGTCGGGTGACGACGTGCGCGCGAAGGTCGGATCGGCGGGCAAGCGGACGTTCTTCACCGACGTCGACGTCGTCCGCCCGGACGGGTCGAGCGCCGAACCGAACGAGATCGGCGAGATCGTCGCCCAGGGACCGAACGTGATGCTCGGCTATCTGAATCAGCCCGACGCGACCGCCCGCACCGTCGTGGACGGCTGGCTGCACACCGGCGACGCCGGCTACTTCGACGACGAGGGCTTCCTCTTCATCTGCGACCGCTACAAGGACATGTACATCTCGGGCGGCGAGAACGTCTACCCCGCCGAGATCGAGGCGGCACTGCTGAAACTGGACGGAGTCCGGGAAGCGGCGGTGATCGGCGTCCCCCACGAGAAGTGGGGCGAGACCGGCATGGCGTTCGTCGTGGCCGCCGACGGCACGTCGCTCGACGCGGAGACCGTCCGCACCCGGCTGCGAGAGAAGCTCGCGGGGTTCAAGATTCCCACGTTCGTCCAGGTCGCAGAGGAACTCCCCCGCACCGCGACCGGGAAGATCCGCAAACCCGATCTGCGCTCCCGCGCCCGTGAGTACTTGTTAACCGCGGGCGGTTAACAAGTACTCACGGGTGCGGCAGCGCAGATGACGGGAAGGCGATGCTCTGCAACGTGTCTCGCATCTGAGTGACGACTTCTTCGGGGATGCCCTCGAAATAGCGCCCGTGCGCGGCGTCGACACGTGCCTTCGCGTCGTCGCGGAGCCGACGCCCTTCGTCGGTGGCGGCGATCAGCTTGTTGCGGCGATCCGAGGGGTCGAGGGTGCGGACGACGAGTCCGCGTTCCTCGAGTTCGTCGACGAGGCCCACGATCTGGCTGGGATCGAGCCCCATCGTGGCGGCCACTCCGCGCTGGTTGACACCCTCGGCCTGTTCGCACGCGAGGACCAGGACCGAATAGGAGCGCACCCGCAGGCCCGTGGGGACGAGGGCCTTGTTGACCGATCCCAGCACCATCCCGCCGACGCGCGAGAGCAGGAACCCGATGTCGTCCGATAACGCCTGCGAGTCGGCCATGCGACGACCCCCTTCTGATGATTGCCGGTAGCGTAGCAGACCTTAATCATTGACATTATCAATCATCAATGATTACGTGTGATTCAGCGAACACGACCTTAGGAGAATCGCGACATGGACCTCAGCAACAAAGTCGCCGTCGTCACCGGCAGCGGGCAGGGCCTCGGGCTCGCCTACGCCAAGGACCTGGCACGCCGCGGCGCCGCGGTCGTGATCAACGACGTCAACCAGGCCACCGCCGACGCCGCCGTCGCGGAGATCACCGCCGCGGGCGGGCGCGCCGTCGCCGTCGTCGCACCGGTCGGCAGCACCGACACCGCCCAGAAACTCGTCGCCGGCGCGGTCGAGGCGTTCGGTCGCCTCGACATCATGGTGACCAACGCCGGCATCCTGCGCGACAAGGTGCTGTGGAAGATGACCGACGACGATTTCGACGCCGTCGTCGGCGTGCACCTGCGGGGCACGTTCACCTGCGTGCGTGAAGCGGTCCTGCGCTTCCGCGAGCAGGGTGGCGGCGGCCGCATCATCTGCATCGGCTCCCCCGCCGGGCAGCGCGGCAACTTCGGGCAGACCAACTACTCCGGTGCCAAGTCGGGCATCGTCGGCATGGTCCGCACCTGGGCGCTCGAACTGCAGCGCGCCGGGATCACCGCCAACGCCGTTTGCCCCGTCGCTGCCACCACGATGACCGAGACCGTCCCGTTCCTCGCCCCCTACATCGAGGGCATGAAGAACGGCGAACCGCTACCCGACATCATCCGCCGCGAGGTCGGGATGGGCACTCCCGACGACGCCGCAGGCATCATCTCGTTCCTCGCGTCCGACGACGCCGCCGACATCACCGGGCAGGCGTTCGCCGTCGGCGGCGACCGCCTCGCATTGTGGTCGCATCCGGAACTCACCGCGGTCGAGTACCACGACGGCGGCTGGTCGGCCGAAAACATTGCGGACCGGTGGGCTCGCACGTTCGGCGACTCCGTCCAATCCGTCGGCGAGGAGTTCCCCGAGGAGCTGATGGCGAAATGAGCCGCTACGAGTACGGCATCGACTTCGACAAGGTCGACGCCATCGACATCCACACCCACGTCGAGATCGACGGCTGCGGACACCGGTCCCTCGACGACGAACTGATGGCCGCGTCGGAGAAGTACTTCAAGTCCGGCGAGGAACGCACCCCGACCATCGACACCATCGCCGACCACTACCGGGCCCGGAACATGGCCGCGGTCGTGTTCACCGTCGACGCCGGGGCCGCCACCGGCCACGCCGCGAACTCCGTCGAGGAAATCGCCGAGGGCGCGGCCCGCCACAACGACGTCCTGATCCCGTTCGGGTCCGTCGACCCGTGGCAGGGCAAGGCCGCCGTGCGGCGCGTGAACCGCCTCGTCGACGAGTACGGCGTCAAGGGGTTCAAGTTCCACCCCAGCATGCAGGGCTTCGAACCGAACGACCGCCGGTTCTACCCGCTCTACGAGGCCATCACCGAGGCCGGAGTCCCCGCCCTGTTCCACACCGGGCAGACCGGGATCGGCGCCGGACTACCCGGCGGGCACGGCATCAAACTGCGCTACTCCGACCCGATGCTCCTCGACGACGTCGCCGCCGACTTCCCCGACCTCACCGTGATCATGGCCCACCCGGCGGTGCCGTGGGTCGACGCGCAGATCTCCATCGCCACCCACAAGGCGAACGTCTTCATCGACCTGTCCGGGTGGTCGCCGAAGTACTTCCCGCCGCAACTGGTCAAGGCCGCCAACAGCATGCTCCGGGGCAAGGTGCTGTTCGGCTCCGACTTCCCCGTCATCCAGGTCGACCGCTGGATGAGCGACTTCGACAACCTCGACATCAAACCCGAGGTCGCGCCCCTGATCTTCAAGCAGAACGCGCTGCGCGTCCTCGGCATCAAGCACTGACCGGGCTCACCGAACCACCAGGAGACATCGTGACCACCGCAACCACCACCCGGGTCGCCACCCTCGCCGACCTCACCGCCCTCGAAGGGCAGCCGCTCGGCACCAGTTCGTGGATCGACATCCCCCAGCAGCGGATCGACACGTTCGCCGACGCCACCGACGACCACCAGTGGATTCACGTCGACCCCGAACGCGCGAAGGCGGAGAGCCCGTTCGGTGGGCCCATCGCGCACGGCTACCTGACGTTGTCGCTGATCATCCCCATGTGGGACGAGGTCCTGACCGTCGACAGCGTGACCATGGCCGTCAACTACGGGCTGAACAAGGTGCGGTTCACCAGCCCGGTGCCGGCCGAGGGACGCGTCCGGCTCAACGCGACGCTGCAGTCCGTCGAACAGCTGCCCAAGGGCGGCGTCCAGGTGACCGTCGCCGGGCAGATCGAACTCGAGGGCAGCGAGCGACCCGCCGTCGTCGTCGAGGCCGTATACCGCTTCTTCGAGTAACCGACCCGTGAGTACTTGTTAACGTCGGGCGGTTAACAAGTACTCACGGGCGCCGGAGGCGCTACTCGGGAGCCTGATCCTCGGGCTCGACCTGTTCCACCTGCTCGCGCTCGGACGCGTTGCCCGCGATCCCCTTCGCCTCGCGTTCGGCCGCCAGACGGTCTTCCATGTCGTCGACGAGATCTGCGATCCGCTGGTGCTCGGGGAGGTGCTGATCGTGTCGATCCGAATTCGCCTTCATCACGCTCCTTCCGCTGTGTGCGACGTGCCGGAATCCTGTGACTTCCGTAACGCACAATTCGAACTGTACGCCGCGGGTTCGGTCGAAGCGGGCATTCGGGGCAGGCGAACTGGACGCTCGTCTCCATGCACTTTTCGGCGACGGCGAAACCTCTTGCCGAACAGAGCCTTACGGACGCTCGGCGCGCCAATGTCACACTGCGCAACCTCATTTCACCGTCGAGGCGGATCCTCCACCGCATCGGGCAGGCGATGATTTCGATGCACAATCGACACCGTCTTGCGAGAACGTGCAGCCGGCACCTCGTACTCTGGACCGGTACCACCCGAAGGAGGACCGATATGCCAGCAGTCACCACACCTCACGTTTATGTTCACCGCGCCGGCGATCGGCTGAAAACGAAGATTTCCTGGTTGGATTCGAAGCACTCGTTCTCCTTCGGCCAGCACTACGACCCCGACAACACGCACCACGGACTGCTCCTCGTGAACAACGACGACACCGTGCTCCCGGGCCAGGGATTCGAGACGCACCCGCACAAGGACATGGAGATCGTCACCTGGGTCCTGCGGGGATCGCTCGTCCACCAGGACTCGATCGGCCACTCCGGCATCATCTATCCCGGCCTTGCGCAACGCATGAGCGCAGGCAAGGGCATCATGCATTCCGAGAAGAACGACAGTTGGCGCCTGAGCGGTGAGCAGCACCACGAGCCGGTGCATTTCGTCCAGATGTGGGTGGTACCCGACGAAGCCGGTCTCACACCGAGTTACGAACAACTCGAGATCGAGGACGAGATCCTCAAGGGCGGCCTGGTGCCGGTTGCGTCCGGAATGCCCGAATACAAGGACAATTCGGCGATTCGGATCAACAACAAGCACGCGGCCCTGCACGTCGCGCGCGTCTTCCCCGGCTCGCCTGTCACGCTTCCCGAGGCGCCTTTCCTCCACGTCTTCGTCGCCCAGGGCACCGCGGAGATGGAGGGCGTGGGCACCGTGTACGAAGGCGACGCCGTCCGGCTGAGCGCCTCCGGTGGCCAGCAGATCTCGTCGCACTCCGGCGCGGAGGTCCTCGTCTGGGAGATGCACGCCCGCATCGGCGGGTGAGTTCCCAGCGACTTCACAGCCTGACGGCACGGTGCCAGCAGGTTCGTGCGCCACGATCGGGTCACAGCCCGACCTCGGCGGCAACGGTGGGCCCGCGGGGGCGCCGCCGGCAGGCGGTCCCGGTGGCGACATGTCCGGCGGTCCCGGCGGGGGCGGTCCCGGTGGCGACATGTCCGGCGGTTCGGGTGCGACGTCCGGCGGGTCCTACAGTGTCGGCGACAGCGAGGCGACCACCACGGACGACGGCACCTACCTGCGCGGGGCCCAGACCACGGACGTGAACGGCATCGCCCAGTTCACCACCATCTTCCCCGGCTGGTACCAGGGCCGGACCACCCACATCCACCTCGAGGTGCACATCGACAAGAAGACGGTGCTCACGACGCAGCTGTTCTTCGACGAGGCCCTGCTGAACGAGGTGTACGCGACGGCGCCGTACTCCGACCACACCGGCCGCGAGAACAACGTGACCAACGCCACCGACGGCATCTACGACGACGCAGGTCTGCTGACCGTCGCCAAGCAGTCGGACGGCTACCTCGCGGCGATCAATCTCGGCGTCGACGTCTGATCGATCTCCGTTCTCTCGCCCCGACCGCGGTTTCGCCCTGAGCGCAGTGGTGGACCGCTCCCCGAGAAACGGTGTAAGGATGGAACGCATGACCACGGCTCAGCGCTCCGGCATCGACCTCACCCACCTCGACAGCGACACCCGCGCCCAGGACGACCTGTTCGTTCACGTGAACGGCAAGTGGATCGACGACTACGAGATTCCCGCGGACCGGGCGATCGACGGCGCGTTCCGCACGCTGTACGACAAGGCCGAGGTCGACGTCCAGACCATCATCGAGGAGGCGGCGGGCTCCGGCGCGGCGCCGGGCACCGACGCGCAGCGCATCGGCGACCTGTACGGCAGCTTCATGGACGCGGACGTCGTCGAGGCCGCGGGGCTCGCCCCGATCGCCGCGGAACTCTCCGACGTGGCGTCGGCCGCCGACCTCTCCGCCCTCGCCGCCGTGCTCGGCCGGCTGCAGCGCACCGGGGTCGGCGGGGCCGTCGGCGGCTACGTCGACACCGATGCGAAGAACTCGGAGCGGTACCTCGTCCACTTCAGTCAGTCGGGGATCGGCCTGCCCGACGAGTCGTACTACCGCCAGGACGATCATGCGGAGATCCGGACGGCGTACGTGGCGCACATCGCGAAGATGTTCGCCCTCGCCGGCGTCGACTACGACGCGCAGCGGGTGTTCGACCTGGAAACGAAGATCGCGGCAGGTCACTGGGACGTCGTGAAGCGTCGCGACGCCGAACTGAGCTACAACCTGCTCACCCTCGACCAGCTGCCCGCCGGGTTCGACTGGTCCGCGTGGATCGACGCGCTCGGCGGCACGCCGGAGCAGTTCGCCGAACTCGTGGTCCGCCAGCCCGACTTCCTCACCACCCTCGCCGGGCTGTGGACGTCCGAAGCGTTCGACGACTGGAAGGCGTGGGCCACCTGGAACGTCATCCGGTCCCGGGCCCCGTACCTCACGCAGGCCCTGGTCGACGAGAACTTCGCCTTCTACGGGAAGACGCTGACCGGCGCCGAAGAGATCCGGGACCGCTGGAAGCGCGGCGTGTCCCTGGTGCAGGACCTGCTGGGCGAGGCCGTCGGCAAGCTGTACGTCGAGCGGCACTTCCCGGCGGACGCGAAGGCCCGCATGCAGGAACTCGTCGCGAACCTGCAGGAGGCGTACCGGCGCAACATCTCCGACCTCGACTGGATGAGCCCCGAGACCCGGCAGGCCGCGCTGCGCAAGCTGGAGAAGTTCACGCCGAAGATCGGGTACCCCGACAAGTGGCGCGACTACTCGGCCGTCACGATCTCCCGCGACGACCTGGTCGGCAACTACCGCAGCGGGTACGCCGCCGAGTACGACCGCGACCTCGCGAAGCTCGGTGGGCCCGTGGACCGCGACGAGTGGTTCATGACACCGCAGACGGTCAACGCCTATTACAACCCGGGCATGAACGAAATCGTCTTCCCCGCAGCCATTCTGCAGCCCCCGTTCTTCGACGCCGCGGCCGACGACGCCGCCAACTACGGGGGCATCGGTGCCGTCATCGGCCACGAGATCGGGCACGGATTCGACGATCAGGGCGCGAAGTACGACGGCGACGGCAACATGATCGACTGGTGGACCGACGACGACCGCACCGAATTCGGCAAGCGCACGAAGGCACTGATCGAGCAGTACAACGTGTTCGAGCCGAAGGCACTGCCCGGTCACACCGTGAACGGCGAATTCACCATCGGCGAGAACATCGGCGACCTCGGTGGCCTGTCCATCGCCATCGCGGCGTACCGGATCGCCACGGACGGGTCCGAGCCCGAGACCCTCGACGGTCTCAGCGGTCTCCAGCGGGTGTTCTTCGGCTGGGCTCAGGTGTGGCGCACCAAGGCCCGGGACGCGGAGGCGCTCCGCCGCCTCGCCGTCGACCCGCACTCGCCGCCCGAGTTCCGGTGCAACGGCGTGGTCCGCAACCTCGACACGTTCCACGAGGCATTCGACGTCCGGCCCGGGGACGCGCTGTACCTCGACCCGGAGGAGCGCGTGAAGATCTGGTAGCCGGCTATCGCAGGCGGTTCCCCGTCGCCGCGGAGAAGAAGTACACCTCGCCCGGCTTCGGCTGCAGGTGCACCCTCTCCCCCGCGGCGACGGTGCGGGCGCGGTCCACCCGCACCACCACCTTCCCCGACGTCCCGGACGCGTACACGAACGACTCTGCGCCGAGTTCCTCGAGCAGGTCGGTCTCCACCGTGTAGGAGTCTTTCCGCCACGACCCGACCAGCGTCCACGACTCCGGCCGCACGCCGACGATCACCGACTCGTCTCCGATCGCGGAGCGCGGCACGGGAATACGCAGATCACCCAGTTCCGCGACGCCGTCCCGGATCGGGGTGTCCACGAGGTTCATGCCGGGTGAGCCGATGAACCCGGCGACGAACGTGTTGACGGGGTTGTCGTACAGCTCACGCGGGCGGGCGACCTGCTGGAGCCGCCCACCCTGCATGACCGCCACCCGGTCGCCCATCGTCATGGCCTCCACCTGGTCGTGCGTGACGTAGACGGTGGTCGTGCCGAGCCTGCGCTGCAGCCCCGCGATCTGCGAACGGGTGCTCACGCGCAGCTTGGCGTCGAGATTGCTCAGCGGTTCGTCCATGCAGAACACCTTGGGATGCCGCACGATCGCCCGGCCCATCGCCACCCGCTGACGCTGCCCGCCGGACAGTTTGGCCGGTTTACGATCCAGCAGGGGTTCGAGCTCGAGCATCCGCGCCGCCGCCAGCACCCGCTCGGTGCGTTCGACCTTTCCGACGCCGGCGTTGCGGAGCGCGAACCCCATGTTGTCGGCCACCGTCATGTTCGGATACAGCGCGTAACTCTGGAACACCATGGCCACGTCGCGGGCCCGGGGCGGCAACGCGGTGACGTCGCTGCCGCCGATCTCGATCCGCCCTGCCTCGACGGCCTCGAGGCCGGCCAGCATCCGCAGGCTGGTCGACTTGCCGCACCCCGACGGACCGACGAGGACGAGGAACTCGCCGTCCTCGATGTCGAGGTCCAGCCGATCGACCGCGGGTCGATCGGCTCCGGGGTAGCGGTGGGTGACACCCGCGAACTGCACGTTGGCCATAAAAGTTCCTTCTCCTCCTACTGGGGCAGCTTGGGTGTGATCTGACGGTCGATGATCTGCTGCAGTTGCGTCCCGACGCCGGCGAACGTCGCCGCCACATCCGCGTTCTGAAGGGCGATCTGTTCGAGTCCGGTGCCGATGATCTGGTCGCCGCCGGGCACGAACACCCGGGCGTAGTCCTGCGACCGGGTCTTCGCGAGCTGGTCGACGGCGGTGCGCGCGTTGGGATTCGCGTCGAGATACGCCTTCATCCCCGGATCCTCGACCGCGGATTTGCGGACCGGCATGTACCCGACGTTCTGCGAGAAGTACGCGGTGTTCTCGCCGTTCGTCACGAAGTCGATGAACTTCAGGGCGTTCGTCTTCCGTTCGTCGGAGATCCGCGACGGAATCGCGAGGCCGGCGCCGCCGGTCGGGCAGCCCGGCGCGCCCGACGCCGGCAGGAAGGCGGTGCCGAAGTCGAAGGTGGCGGACTTGGTGATCCCCGACAGGTCCCCGGTGGAGGCGATGGTCGACGCGAGGATGCCGGCACCGAACTCGTTGGCGATGTCGCTGGACACGGCCGCGTACTTCTTCGTGTGGATCATGTCCTTCAGGAACGTCCCCGCGGCGAGCGTCTTCTCGTCGCCGAACTTCAGATCCCACTGGTCGGAGTAGGCACCGCCGAACGTCCACACCGGTCCCTCGAACGTCCAGCCGAGGTAGTTCTTGGCGTCACCCCAGCCGTGGGCCAGCTTGCCGTTGCCCATCACCCGCTGCAGTTCGGGACCCCACTCGTCGAATTCCTGCCAGGTGGCGGGACCGCGGTCGGGCAGGCCCGCCTGCGACCACACCTGCTTGTTGTAGTAGAACAGCGGCGTCGACCGGGCATACGGGAGCGCGTAGTGCTTGCCCTCGAACAGGTAGTCGGCGAGCAGCGAGTCGACGTAGTCGGCGGAGTCGACACCGACCTCCCCGAACAGGCCGTCGAGCGGCTCGATGGCACCGGTCAGGGCGTAGTTGAACCACCAGACGTCCGACAGGACGACGACGTCGGGGAGTTCGCCGCCGGACAGTGCCGCGTTGAATTTCTGCGACACCTCCTCGTAGTTCTTGCCGCCGTCGACGAGATTCACCGTGAGGTCGGGGTACTTCGCCTGGAACCGGTTGATCAGCTCGCGCTCGACGTCCTGGGACTTACCGGGGTGGTTGGACCAGAACGTGATGGTGTTCGCGTCGCCGGCCGCACCGGAGGTCGTCGGCGAACCCGACCCGGACCCCGCACATGCCGTCAGCGCGGCGCCGGCCGCGACCGCGCCGGCCAGCCCGAGGAATCCCCGGCGATTCATCCGATTCATGTCTCTCCTCGTGTCCGCTATCCCTTGACCGCACCCGATGTGAGGCCTTTGATCATGTGCCGTTGCAGCACAAGGAAAACCGCGAGGATCGGCAACATCGTGAGCACCGTCCCCGCCATCACCGGGCCCCAGTTGGTGAGCCCGTCGTTGTTCTGGAGCTGGGTCAGCCCGATCGGCAACGGCGCCACGGACGCGTCGTCGGCCATCAGGAACGGCCACAGGTATTCGTTCCACTCGGTGACGACGGTGATGATCGCGAACGCCACCATCGTGGGGCCGGACACGGGCAGGACCACCCGCCACAGCAGCCTGAAATGGCCGGCGCCGTCCATCCGGGCAGCCTCGATGATCTCGGTGGGTATCGACAGGAAATGGTTGCGCATCAGGAATGTTCCGAACGCGACTCCCGCCAGCGGAACGATGATGCCGTGAAAGGAGTTCCGCCAACCCCATTCGGCGACGAGCGCGTAGTTGGAGATGACCGTGATCTGGTTCGGCACCATCAGCGCCGCGATGATGCCGAGGAACACGAGGTTCTTACCCGGGAACCGCAGGAACACCAGCCCGTAGGCGCTGAGGACACCGAGCGTGAACTTCACGACGGCGAGCACGCCGGTGATGATCACCGAGTTGCGCAGGAACGTCCAGAACGGCACCGACGTGGTGGCCTCCGAGTAGTTCTCGGGATGAAAGGTCGCGGGCCACCACGTGACCGGGAGCGTGTACACGTCGGGGCGATCCTTGAACGACGTCATCACGATCCAGTACAGCGGCAGGGCCACCATCACCAGCACCGCCACCATCGCGGCGTACCCGAGGGCGGTGACGAGCACTTCCCGACGCCGGTGGCCGCGGGTGAGATCTGCCGTCACCGGCGAAACAACCTGGCCGCGCTGATCGCGCACGGTGTCCACACTCACCGGCCGTCACCCCGATCCATGATCCGCACCTGATAGACGGTGATCCCGAACAGGACTAGAAACATGATCGTGGCGACCGTGGCGCCGTAACCGGCGCGGAAGTTACGGAACGACTCGTTGTAGACCTGGTAGACCATGGTGGTCGTGCCGGCGCCGAGTGGACCACCGCGGGTCATCACGTTGATGATGTCGAACACCTGAAGTGAGCCCAGCATCACCGTGATCGAGAGGAAGTAGGTGGTGGGACGCAACTGCGGGAGCACGACCCGGCGGAACGTCGTCCACGTGCTCGCCCCGTCGATCTCCGCGGCCTCCGCCAGCTCGCGTCGCGTACCCTGCAGTGCCGCAAGGTAGATCACGAACGTGTAGCCGAGGTTCTTCCACATGTAGGTGACCGTCACCATGAACAGTGCCCAGTGCGGATCCTGATAGAAGTCGGGAACGGAGTCGATCCCCACACGGTGCAGCAGGTCCTGGATCAGCCCGAACCGGGGATCGAACACGAATTGGAAGGCCACCCCGATCGCGGCGCCCGAGATGACGAACGGCGCGAAGATCGCCGAGCGAACAAGGTTGCGGCCGTGCAGCTTACGATCGAGCAGCAGGGCGAGCGCGAGACCCGCGACCATGGACCCCGCCACCGTGGCGACGGTGAACACGACGGTGTTCCCGACGATCTGCCAGGTGTCGGGGCGGCTCCACCATTCGCGGTAGTTGCCCCAGCCGATGAACGTGGCGACGGGGTCGGCGATGTTCCAGTCGAAGAACGACAGCCGGATGTTGTCGACCAGCGGGCGGTAGGTGAACAGAACGAGCAGAACCAGATTGGGGCCCACCAGCGCCACGAACAGTGCGTGGTCCCGCCACGGACGCCCGAGGAATCCCTGCTTTCCCGGCGACGGCAGGGTTCGTTCCGGACTCGATCTCACTGCGGCAGTCTGACGAGCGATTACGAATAGCCGGTGAATTGCCGTAGCCCGCACATTGAACTGTGCGGGCTACGGGAAAACGCGGTCGGATCGGGGTCAGCGGTTCCAGTCGCCGAGTCCGTCGGAGCCGCTCAGCGTGCCGCCCGCGGTGTTCTGCACGACCACGGCGTCGCCCTTCTTCGAGTTCTCGTAGAACCACTTGGCGTCCTCGGTGCTCACGTTGAGACAGCCGTGGCTGGTGTCGGTGTTGCCCTGCGCGTTCACCGACCACGGTGCCGCGTGGACGAAGATGCCGCTGTACGACATGCGGGTGGCGTACTCGACGTAGGTGCGGTAGCCCTCCGCGGAGTCGACCGGCACGCCGTACGTGGAGGAATCCATGTACATGTCCCGGAACTTGTCGCCGATGATGTACGTGCCGTTGGGGGTCTCGTGATCGGTCTTGCCCATCGACGTCGGCATGGTCTTGACCACCTCGCCGTTGCGGGTGACGGTGATCTGCTTGGTGTTGTCGTCCGCGGTCGCCACGAACGCGTCACCGATGGTGAACGTGGAGTGCGAATCGCCGGCATCCACCGTGACCTCGGTGTTCGCGGGCCAGAACTCGGTGGGCTTCCACCGCACCTGGCTGTCGTTGATCCAGTAGAAGCCGCCCTCGACCGGCTGGCTGGTGGTGACCTTGATGGCGCGCTCGGCGGCGGCGCGGTCGCCGATCGCCTCGTTGAACCGGATGATCACCGGCTGAGCGACACCCACGACCTCGCCCGCACCCGGGTTGAGGGAGGGAGCCGAGAAGTTGGCCGGCGCGGGAGCCGGTTCCGGAAGCGGCAGTTGCGGCGTGCCGGGGAGACCGGGCAGCGCGGGAATGGCCGGGATCTCGGGTCCACCGGGAAACAGCGGTGCGGCCTGTGCGGCCCCTACCAGCGCCGTTCCCGACACGACAGCGCCGGTCAGTGCGACAGCGACGCGCGACGACCAGATTCCTGACTTGCTCATATGACCACTCTCGTTCGACGACGTGTACAACGCGCGTCCCCGACGGACCTATCACTCGCGCACTGCCATTAACACACATCATCCGGCCACGAGCAATTTGCCCGCAATCGTTGCCGCTCCGCGGCCTGCGCGACCTGGGTGTCACCGCGTGGTCAAGAAGTGCTCACGATCAGGTCTCGGCCCGGGCGGCCGCCAGCATGCTCTCGATGGTGATCAATTTGGCGCGGGTGCGGCCGGTGGCCCTGCCCCCGGCGCGCTCGGTCTTGTCGATCCGCTGCCAGCCCTGGTAGTCGACGGCGTCCGGCGCGCGTTCGGCGATGAGCCGGTCGAGCCCCTCACGATCGGCGGGCGCGTCGAGCCGCCCGGCGGCGAAGTCGTCGATCAGCATCCTGACCGTTTCCGCGGAGCAGTACTTGTTGGTGCCGATGACGCCGGTGGGCCCGCGCTTGATCCAGCCCGCCACGTACACGCCCGGCACCGGCGTGCCGGTCTCCGGGTCGATGACCCGGCCGTTCTCGTTGGGGATCACGCCCCGCCGGTCGTCGAAGGGGAGACCGGCCACCGGCTGACCGCGATAGCCGATCGACCGCAACACCAGGCCGGTGTCGAGAGTCGTGGTGTCGTCGGAGGGTTTGGCGCTGAGAGCGCCGGACGCGTCCGCGACCATCTCGTTCCGTGCGATGCGCACCGATTCGACGGCGTCGGTGCCGAGGATCTCGACGGGCGACGTCAGGAAGCGCAGCACGATCCGCTTCTTCGCCGGGTCGGCGGTGCGCCGGGCGAAGTCCTCGACCTGGCGTACCTTGTGGCGCTGCCACGGCTCCGACTCGTCGCCGTCGATGAACGCACGGCTCGCGGGGTCGAGGACCGCTTCGTCCGGGTCGACGACGATGTCCACGTTCGGCATGCGCCCGAGCGCCAGGAGTTCGGGGTTGGTGTAGGCGGCCTGGGCCGGACCCCGGCGGCCCAGGATCACGACTTCGCGGATGTTGCTCGCCCGCAGGGCCTCGAGGGCGTGCTCCGCGAGATCGGTCGTGGCCAGGACGTCCGGGTCGGTGACGAGGATGCGGGCCACGTCGAGGGCCACGTTGCCGTTGCCGACGACGACGGCCCGCTCCCCCGACAGATCGAACGTGCGGTCGGCGTAGTCGGGATGGCCGTTGTACCAGGCGACGAACTCGGTGGCAGCGTGGCTGCCGACCAGATCCTCGCCGGGTATGCCCAGCGCGCGGTCGCCGGCCGCACCGACCGCATAGATCACGGCGTGGTGGTGCGCGAGCAGGTCCTCGTGGCTCACGTCCCGGCCCACTTCCACGTTGAAGTGGCAGTGCACCGTGCGCTTACCGACGACCGAGCGGAACTGGTCGGTGACCCCCTTGGTACCCGGGTGGTCCGGCGCGACACCGGCACGCACCAGCCCGTACGGGGTGGGCAGGCGGTCGAAGATGTCGACCTCCACGCGCGGTTTCGCGGTCAGTTCCATCGCGGCGTAACAGGCGGCCGGACCGGACCCCACCACCGCGACGTGCAGGGTGCCGAGCTCCGCATCGATCTGCGGGAACTTGAGCGGCTCCGGCCAGTCGGGGCCGATGGGGTGTTTGGTGTAGTACTGCGCGTTGATGTCGAGATACGGCTCGTCGACCTCCTCGAGGTCGTTCTCCGCGTAGATCGCCTCCACCGGGCATTCCTCGACACAGGCTCCGCAGTCGATGCAGGTGTCCGGGTCGATGTACAGCATTTCCGTGGTCGCGAACGGTTTCTCGTCCGGCGTGGGATGGATGCAGTTGACCGGACACACATCGACGCACGACGCGTCGTTGCAGCACGGCTGCGTGATCACATAAGCCACAGTTATCCCCTACCCGAGTACGCGCAGTCAGACGTCGAAATGTGACATCAGACTATAACGTGTTCCATTTTTGCGCGAGAACCCACGGACGGTCAGACGGCGTCGCCCGGCTCCACCCGGAATCCGACCTTCAGCGTGACCTGGTAGTGCGCGACGGCGCCGTTCTCGACGTGGCCCCGCGTCTCGACCACCTCGAACCATTCGACGTTGCGCACGGTTTCGTTGGTCCGCGCGATGGCGTTCTTGATGGCCGCGTCGGTGCTGTCGCTCGACGAACCGACGACCTCGACGACCCGGTACACGTGATCACTCATCAGGGATTCCTTTCGTGGTTACTTGTCGTTCCGGACGATCGCCTGCGCCTCGACACCGAGCCGGGCCAGACGAAGATCACCGAGTGCCGTGAACGAACTGCCGAGCCGGTTGGTGACGAAACCCAGCGCCAGTCCGCTCTCCAGGTCGGCGTAGGCGCCGGATCCGCCGACGCCGTAGTGCCCGATCGCGTTCACGGGTTGTTCCCGCGTCATGAAGATCGGCCGGTGGTAGCCGAGCGACCACCGCGGCCGGATACCGAGAACGTAATCGCGGTCGTTGGTCTGCACCTGCGACATCTGCGCGATGGTGGACTTGCGCAGGAATCGGCGGCCGTCGAGTCTGCCGCCGTTGGCGATGGCGCCGTACATGCCGGCGAGCGCCCGTGCGCTGAACACGCCGTTCCAGCCGGGCATCACCGCGTCGTGCACCGCGGGATTGCGGACCAGCACGTCGAAACCCTGCGGCATCGCCGCCTCGGCGAGACCTCGGGTGGGTCCGACGAGCGACAGCACGTTTGACGTGAGTTCCCAGTTGAGTCCGGCCGGGTTGATGTGCGGGAACAGTTTCGCGATCCGCGGACGATGGTGTCCGGGTACCTGGTACCAGAAGTCGTCGACGCCGAGCGGACCGGCGATTTCGTCCTGCACCACCTGGACGAACGGCTTTCCGGTGACGCGGGCGATCAGTTCGGCCACCAGCCACCCGTAGGTGACGGCGTGATATCCGGGACCGCGCAGGCGGCGCGGATCCGCCGGTGCGGCCGCCAGCGCCTCCACGACGGCGTCGTATTCGAGGAGGTCGAGCGGGCTCCGCATCAGCCCCCGCACCTTGTGCAGCCCGGCCCGGTGGGTGAGGAGGTCGCGGACGGTGATGTGGTCCTTGCCCGCCGCGCCGAATTCGGGCCAGTAGCGCGCCACCGGTGCGTCGTAGTCGATCAGGCGGCGCTCGGCGAGCCGGTGGACGACCGTGCTGGCCACGCCTTTTCCCGTCGAGAACGACAGGGCCATCGTGTCGCGGTCCCACCGGCGGTCCCGGTCGGCCCAGCCCGCCCAGATGTCGAGGACCTTCTCGCCCCGGAAGTAGACGGTGAGGGCACCGCCGCCGTGCTGAGGCTGCCGGTACATCGCGAAGAACCGGTCGGCGAGCGGCAGGAACCGTGGATCGACGTGCAGCTCCGTCCGTGGCACGGACAGGGGCCGGCGAACTCGAACGCTGGTCGACATCGACCACCTCCGATCTCGCTGCCGTATGTCCTACGGCAGTTGCGTCAACCCATTGTGACTACCGTCACCATACGACGCGGACCGGGGTGGTGTTCAGGGAAGCCGCCACACAGTTGTGCCGTCGCTGATACATGCTTGACCTGCAAGGAAATTGATGGCCAGCGACGGTCCCGCGGCGCACACGACGCCCTTGGCCGGATCGGCGACGAGCGCCTGCCCTCCCGGACCGCTCAGGACCAGCGCGGGACCGGCGGTGTCGACCGTCCCGATCGCCACGCTGTCGGGCCCGACCGCGACCGCGGCAACCACACCTCGGCGCGACTCGGCCGCTCCGACACCGCCGCCCAGTCCGGCGCCGAGCGCCGTTCCCGCATGCGCCGCGTCGGCGAAACCGACACCGTCGGTGCCGAACGCCGCCGAATTGCTGCTCGGGTCGGCGTTGGCCCCGCACGCGGTGCGATCGACGACCGTGGTGTGGCCCCGGCCCGGCGGGGACACGCAGGAGAGGGAGGCGGCCGACGCGGTGGCCGGCGCGAGCATCAGGGTCCCGAGAGCCGTCGCGACGACCCCGAGGACGAGTCCGGTAGTACCGACCGTCGTGCGTTCCATGGCGACCTCACATTGTTCCCGACCCGACCGTCCCGAGCCTACGTGAGTGCCGGCTATTTGCGGTCTCGGTCCCGACTCGGTTGTACCCGCTTGGGTTCCCCCGGCATCTTGGGGTAATTGGGTGGGTACGGGAGATCGCCGAGACCGTTCGCGGTGTCGCGTTCGGCCATCTCCAGCAGCACGTCCAGGGACTGCGCCACGTCACCCATGGTCGCCATGGGGTCGCCGCGCTTCGCGAGCAGGGCGGGCACGGTCGCGATGGTGAAGTCGTCGGGGTCGACGTCGACGAGTTCCTCCCAGGTGACGGGGGTCGACACGGTGGCGATCGGGGTCTTGCGGGCCGAGTAGGCGGACGCGATGGTCTTGTCGCGCGCGTTCTGGTTGAAATCGAGGAAGATACGTTCGCCGCGTTCCTCCTTCCACCACGACGTGGTGGCCCGGTCGCCGCTGCGCCGCTCGACCTCCCGGGCGAGGGCGATGCCGGCGCGCCGCACCTCGACGAAGTCCCAGCGCTGCTCGATGTGGAGGTACACGTGCAGACCGCGGCCGCCCGACGTCTTGGGGTAGCCGACGAGGCCCAGCTCGTCCAGCAGCGGCCGGAGCACGTCCAGCGCGACCGCGCGGGCGTCGTCGAATCCGGTGCCGGGCTGCGGGTCCAGGTCGATGCGCAGTTCGTCGGGGTGATCGACGTCGGGACACCGGACCGCCCACGGGTGGAACGTGATGTTGCCGAGGTTCGCCGCCCACACGATGTTCGCGGCGCTGCGCACGCGGAGCACGTCGGCCTTGCGGCCGGACGGGAAGGTGACCTCACACGACTCGACGTGGTCGGGACGCTTCGCGGGGACCCGTTTCTGGTAGATCTCCTCCCCCTCGACGCCGTCCGGGAACCGTTGCAGGTGCGTCGGCCGGTCGATCAGGGCGCCGAGCAGCGCACCGTTCAGTGCCACCGTGCGGTAGTACTCCACCAGGTGGCGTTTCGTGCCGCCCTCGGTGCCGAGTTTCGGGTAGTAGATCTTGTCGGGACTCGACAGCCGCACGGCGACACCGTCGACGTCGAGTTCTTCGGCGGGACTCGCCATCTAGGAACCTCCGGCCAGAACGTCGGCAAGGTCGTATCGCACCGGGACCTCCAATTGCTGGTATGTGCATTCGTCGGGCGTCCGGTCCGGACGCCAGCGCAGGAACCGCGCGGCGTGCCGGAACCGCGCGCCCTCCATCTGGTCGTACGCCACCTCGACCACCCGTTCGGGGCGCAGCGGCACCCAGGTGCGGTCGTTGCCCGACTGCCACCGCGTCGGCGCGCCGTCGGCGACGACATCATCGCCGACCCGCAGCTCGTCGAGTTCGGCGAGCAGTTCGATCCGCCGCGCCGCCGTGAACGCCGACGCGCCACCGACCATCGCCATCTGGTCGCCGTCGTACAATCCGAGCAGCATCGACCCGATCCCCGGCTGGCTCTTGTGCGGCCGGTATCCGATGACGACGCAGTCGGCGGTGCGGGCGTGCTTCACCTTCACCATCTCCCGCTTGTTCGGCAGGTACGGACCGACCAGCTTCTTGGCCACCACCCCGTCCAGGCCGGCGCCCTCGAACGCCTCGAACCATTGCGTGGCGACCGCGCTGGATTCGGTGGCCGCGGTGACGTGGCAGCTCGGTCCGCCGCCGACGGTCGCGACGAGTTCCGCGCGCCGGACGGAGAAGTCCTCCCGGCTGAGGTCGCGGTCGCCGAGGGCCAGCAGGTCGAATGCGACGAACTGGGCAGGCGTCTTCTCCGAGAGCATGGTGACGCGGCTCTCCGCCGGATGGATGCGCTCCGACAACGACTCCCAGTCGAGTCGGGTGCGGCCGTCGATGTCGCGGGGGACGACGAGTTCGCCGTCGACCACGCACCGTTCCGGCAGCTCCTCTCGCACCGCCCGCACGAGTTCGGGAAAGTACCTGGCCAGATCCTTTCCGCCCCGCGAGCCGAGCACCACCTCGTCGCCGTCACGGAACACGAGGGTGCGGAAACCGTCCCATTTCGGTTCGTACGACCAGACGAGCCCGGACTCCGGTTGCGCCGGAACGGACGACGCAGCCTTCGCGAGCATCGGCTGTAACGGAGGCATCACGGGGAGATCCACCCGTCCATACTGTCACCACGATTGGCAAATCGGACAGCGATGTAATCAAATAATGCGCGACACGGCATTTGCGGTGGACACGGTCGAGGTGGCGACGGTCATCTCAGAGGAACGGGTGGCGGGACGTCGCCCGACGGAGGGTCAGACATGACAGGGTTAGTTCGGCGGGTGTGTACCGCAGTCGTCGCGGTGTCGGCGACGGCAGTGCTGGTCGCGGGGTGCGGTTCGGACACCACGCCCACCGCGGTGCCGGAGTCGGGTGCCTCCGCGGCCACCTCGTCCAGCCATTCGACCACCGTGATCGACGGCCAGGAGGGCGAGGACGCCGGCGGCGACGTCGACTTCGAGGTCGAGATCGGTGAGTGCGTGAAGCTCGGCGGCACCGTCAGCGACGCCGAGATCGACAAGGCCGTGTGCGGCAGCGCCGACTCGAACTACAAGGTGATCGCCAAGGCCCCGAAGAACAGCCAGTGCATCAGCGACGCCGACTCGTACTACTACGAGACCCTCGGCGGTGTCGAGCAGGGCGCGATCTGCCTCGACGTGGACTGGGTCGTCGGCGGATGCATGGATGTCGGCGGCGAGGATCCCGCGCGCATCGAGTGCACCGACACCAAGGCGGTCGACGGTGTGAAGGTGACGGAGATCGTGCAGGGCGCCACGTCCGTGGACTCGTGCAACACGTCGTCCAACGGATACGAGTACCCCGAGCGCAAGTTCGTCGTCTGCGTCGACGAAATCTGACCGGGCGCCGGCCGGCTGCGGACCGATCCTCAGCCGGCCGGCCTCACAGCCAGCCCCGGCGTTTGAAGATCGTGTACAGCCCGGCGCAGGTGAGCATCATCAGCGACAGGGCGAACGGATAGCCACCCGCCCAGTGCAGTTCGGGCATGTGGTCGAAGTTCATGCCGTAGACGGTCCCGATCAGGGTGGGCGCGAAGAGGATCGCCGCCCACGCCGACACCTTCTTGATCTCCTCGTTCTGCGCGTAGCTGGCCTGCGTCAGGTTGCGCATCTCCTCGTTCTGCTCCTGCGACACGAGGGTGGCGTTGACGGTGAGGATGTTCCCGAGCAACTGCCGGAAACCGTCCGCCCGCTCGACGACCACGGTCGCGTGGTCGGTGACGTCCCGCAGGTAGCGCTGGAGTTCCTCGTCGGTGTTGTACTTCTCGAATCCATCCGACAACCCCCGCAGCATCCCGAGCAGCGGCCTTGTGGCCCTCTGGAATTCGATGACCTCGCGGGTGAGTTCGTAGATGCGCCGCGACACGCCGGGCGCTCCGCTGAACACCTCGGTCTCGATCTCGTCGATGTCGTTCTGCAGCCCGGCGATCACCGGCGCGTACCCGTCGACCACCGCGTCGAGGATGGCGTAGAGGACGGCCTCGGGTCCGAGCCGGAGCAGGTCCGGATTGTTCTCCATCCGCCTGCGGACCGCCGACAAGTCGGGAGATTCACTGTGCCGGACGGTGAGCACGAACGTCGGACCGCAGAAGACGTGCAGCTCACCGAATTCGACGCGCTCCGTCTCGTCGCAGTACCGCGCGGCGCGCAGGACCACGAACAGCGTCTTGCCGTACCGCTCGAGCTTGGGTCGCTGATGGGCGACGATCGCGTCCTCGACGGCCAGCTCGTGCAGATCGAATTGTCGTGCTGCCGCGTACAACTGGGCGTCGTTCGGCCGATACATCCCGATCCACGCCATCGACGACGAGTCCGGAAGATTCCCGAGGGCCTCCGACAGCGTGGCGGGTGTGGCGGTCTTCCGGCCGTCGCGGTAGACGGCGCTGTTGACGACGGTCTCCTCGGCCGGCGTCGGCTCGAGGGGCCGGCGCGGGGCCGCATGACCGGCGGCGGCGTCGGACAGCCCGGCGGAGCGGCTGGGCAGGAGGGAACGGATCGGGCGCAGCTGAGGCATGGCACGGTGCTTTCGAGGAAAGTGGGCAGCGCGGAACTGCGCTGAGGAACACGGACCGTGAAACCGTGCCCCTACCGGTGGAACGGTTTCAGTTGGTACTCGGAGGTCGGCTTCTCATCGGATGCCACACCTCCTTGCTCTCTCGAAAAGGCAGCTCACGACGTGGGCGAACTGCAGACCGCAGGACACGATACCCCCGGCGACCGGCCGCGACAACCTGGGATGTCTGCCGTGTCGGTCCCGGATCCGGCGCGTCGGGCGGCAGATACTGGGCCGGCACCGAATCACCACCGAGAGGCCCCTGATGACCAGCTGGTCGGACAGACCGATCTGCGCGTTCGATCTCGAGACGACGGGGCCCGACCCCACCGATGCCCGCATCGTCTCCGCGTGTATCGCCCTCGTCGACGCTCACCACTTCGAGTCGCGAACCTGGCTGCTCGATCCGGAGATCGCGATCCCGGACGGCGCGTCGGCCGTGCACGGCATCTCCACGGAGTACGCCCGGGCCCACGGACAGGACTACGCCACCGGGTACGGCGAGATCCGCGACGCCCTGTACGACGCGTGGACCCGGGACTTCGCCGTCGTCGCGTTCAACGCGTCGTACGACCTGACCGTCATGCACACCGAGGGCATGCGCCTCGGGCGTCCCGAACTCGTCACCGGCGTCGTCGTCGACCCGTACGTCATCGACCGCGAGATGGACCGGTACCGCAAGGGCAGGCGCACCCTGGGGGCGGTGTGCGAGCACTACGGCATCGCGCTGGAGAACGCCCACGAGGCGGAGGCCGACGCGGTCGCCGCCGCGCACCTCGCCCGGACCCTCGCGCAGGAGTACCCGAACCTGCGGGCCCTCGACATCATGACCCACCAGGCCGACTGGCATGCCGACCGCCAGCGCGACTTCGCCGACTACCTCGTCCGGCAGGGACAGGACGCATCGGATGTCAACGGCGAGTGGCCGATCCGCGGTCTCACACGGTTCCGCATCGCCTGACCGGGGTCACGGCCCCGCGGAGAGCGCACGCGCCAGCACCGGACCGATGACGGCGAGTGATTCCGGCTCGATCATGTCGTTGTGCCCGCAGTCGACGGCGTGCTCGTCGATGCGTCCGGTGACCAGCGGCCGCCACTCCTGCGCCGACCGCGCACGGGTGGCGCCGCCCCCGTTCCGGGCAGCGGGGAAGATCAGCAGGTCGCCGTCGTAGACCTGGGGCACGAACCGGCGCCCGATGAGCCGGGAGTTCTCGTATCCCCGTGCGATCCGTTCGAGATCGCGCCCGCGCACTCCGGTCTCGGCCCCCAGCGTGTCGTCGATCAGCCGCGCCGCCCGTTCGTACGTGAGCTCACCGGTGTCGTCGATCTCGAGCCCCAGCCCGCGCAGCAGGTCCCGCAGATCGAGTTCGCCGGGCGGTGCGCTGTCGCCGTCGTCGGGGTAGCTGTCCATGAGCGCGAGCGTCGCCACCGCGTCGCCACCGCGTTGCAGTTCGACGGCCATCGCATGGGCGAGGACACCGCCGAGCGACCAGCCGAGCAGGTCGTACGGTCCCTCGGGCTGGATGGCCTTCATCTCCTCGACATAGCGGTGAGCCAGTTGCTCGATCGACCGGTACTCGTCGTCGCCACTGATCGTGGGCAGTTGCAGCCCGAACACCGGTCGATCGGGAGGAAGATGCCGGACGAGCCCGGCGTAGCCCCAGGACAGCCCGATTCCCGGGTGCACGCAGAACAGTGGTCTGCCATCGCCCTGCGCACGCAGCGGGATCACCACGGCGAGCGCCTCTTCCACATCGGGACCGACGGCGGGAGCGTCGAGGCGACGCGCGAGGCCGGCCGGGGTGGGGTCGAGGAACATCCACTGCAGCGGAACCTTCCGGCCCAGTGCGGTCTGCAGGGCGCCGACGATCCTGGTGGCGAGGAGGGAGTTTCCGCCGAGGTCGAAGAAGCTGTCCGCGGTACCTACCCGGTCCACCCCGAGCACCTCCGCGAACGAGTCGACCACGATGCGCTCGGTGTCCGTGTCCGGCGCCCGGAACGTGGCAGCGGACGAGCCGAACTCGGGGGCGGGCAACGCCTTCCGGTCGAGCTTGCCCGCCGGGGTCGTCGGAATCTCGTCGAGCACGACGACCGCGGACGGCACCATGTGCGCGGGTAGGCGCTCGGACACGTAGGCCCGCAGTTCCGCGGGATCCACGTCCCGACCGTCCTGCGCCCGCACGTACGAGGCGAGCACGGTGTCGCCCGACGGTCCGGTGTGTCCGAGGGTGGCGGCGAAGGCGACCGCGGGGTGGCGGGCGAGCACGGTGTCGATCTCCCCGAGTTCGATCCGGAAACCGCGCACCTTGACCTGGAAGTCGCTGCGGCCCAGATATTCCAGGGTGCGGCGTGCGAGAGTGCGGCGCCAGCGGACCACGTCGCCGGTCCGGTACATCCGGCGCCCCGGCTCACCGAAGGGGCAGGCCACGAATCGCTGCGCGGTGAGCGACATGCGGTTATGGTACCCGCGTGCCACACTCGGTCCGGCGATGTACAGTTCGCCCGGCACCCCGACGGGGACGGACTGCAGTCGCTCGTCGAGAACCAGGAACTCGAATCCCAGGGCGGGCGATCCGATGTTCACGCCCTCCCCGGGGCGCATGGCGGCGCTGACACTCGCCTGCACGGTGGTCTCGGTGGGCCCGTAGCCGCTGTGCAGGCTGCGACCCGGGGCCCACTGCGCGACCACGTCCGGTGGGCACGCCTCCCCCACCAGATCGAGGACTCGAAGTGAATGGAGGCGGTCGTTGTCGAGCGCCGCCAGTGCGGTCGGCGTGATGGTGGCATGGGTCACCTGTTCGCGCCGGAACAGTTCCGCCAGTTCGCTGCCGCCGACGACGGTGGGCGGCACGATCACGACCCGCGCCGAGGCGCTGAACGCCATCATCAGTTCGAACACCGAGGCATCGAAACTCGGGGACGCGAGATGTGAAACTCGGGAATCGTGGGTGACCTCGAACCGCTCGTGTGTCTCCGCCGTGAAATTCGCCAGGCCGAGGTGGGTGACCGTGACCCCCTTCGGTTGTCCGGTCGAGCCCGACGTGTAGATGAGGTAGGCCGGGTGGTCCAGGTGCAACGGGATCGTCCGGTCCGCGTCGGTGACCGGCGCCGGGGACATCCCGGCCACCTGATCGGCGACCTCCTGGTTGTCGAGCACGAGCCACGGCACCGTGCCGGGCAGATGGTCGCGGCGGTCGCGCACCGTGAGGCCGAGCGCGGCCCGGCAATCGGTGAGCATGTAGTCGATCCGCTCGCGGGGGTAGGTGGGATCGACGGGGACGAAGGCCGCGCCCGCCTTGGTGACCGCCCAGACCGAGAGCACGGCCTCGACCGACCGGGGCATCCCCAGCGCCACGAACGTCTCCGGTCCCACGCCACGGTCCCGGAGGACCCGGGCGAGCCGGTTCGACCATTCGTCGAGTTCGCGGTAGCTGATCCGCCGGTCCTCGTACGACAGGGCCACCGAGTCGGGATCGAGCGCGGCCGCGGCCGTCAGCAGGTCGGGCCACCGCTGCGGGCGCACACCCGGTCCGCCGTGGGCCGGGACCAGGTCGCGGATCTCCGCCTCGTCGAGGAACGGCAGATCACCGACCGGCAGGTCGGGGTTGCCGGTGACGGCGTCCAGGATTCGCACCAACCGGTCGGCGAAACCCTGGACGGTGGCGGCCTCGAAGAGATCGGTGGCGAAGTCGACGGCGCCGGTCATCCCCGCCGGGTCGCCGTTCGCGTCGAACTCCTCGGCCACGAGGAATTCGAGATCCATCTTGACGACGGCCAGTTCGGGGTCGATACCGCGGACTTCCAGTTCCGGCAGGGTCAGCACCGGTCGCTCGTTGTTCTGGAATTCGAGGGAGACCTGGACGATCGGCGAATACGCCGTCGACCGGGTGGGCCCGACCGCCTCCACCACACGCTCGAAGGGAACGTCGGAGTGCGCGAAGGCCGCGAGGTCCACGTCGCGGCAGTGCGCCGACAGGGCGGCGAACGACGCGGCCGCGTCCACGTGCGTGCGCAGGGCGAGCGAGCCGACGAACATGCCGACCAGATCGTCGAGCGCGGGCTCGCCCCGGCCGGCGATCGGTGTTCCGATCACGATATCGCCGGTGCTGCCGAGCCGTGCCAGCACGACGGCGAGCGCGGCGTGCACGGTCATGAACTCGGTGGAACGCAGGCGTCGGGACAGGTCCCGGATCCGCCTGTGCAGGTCGCTGTCGACGGAGAAGTGGACACGCGCACCGCGGAACGATTGCCGGGCGGGCCGGTCCCGATCGGTGGGCAGTTCCAGCAGATCGGGCACGCCCGCGAGGGCCGTCCTCCAGTAGGCGAGTTGCGTCGCGGTCAGGGAGCCGGGGTCGTCGTCCGAACCCAGCAATTCTCGTTGCCACAGAGTGTAATCGGCGTACTGCACCGGGAGCGGTGCCCACTCGGGTGCGCCGCCGAGGCGGGCACCATAGGCCGTCATCACGTCGCGCACGAGTGGGGTCATCGAGAACCCGTCGGCCGAGATGTGATGCACCACGACCGCGAGGACGTGGTCGGTGGCGGACAGGGTGAACAGCCCGACCCGCACGGGACGCCCCACCGTGACGTCGAAACCCGCCGAGACCAGGCGGGCGAGTTCCTCACGCAGCAGGTGCTCGTCCCCGACCGGGACGGGGACCAGCGCGGGCACGGCTCCCTCGGCGGGCAGGATCTGCTGGACCGGCCCGGCGCCCCGGACCGGGAACACCGTGCGCAGCGACTCGTGCCGGGCGACGACGTCGACGAGGGCCGAGTTCAGCGCTCGCACATCGAGTTCACCGCTGAGCCGCAGCACGATCGGGATGTTGTAGGCGGGCGACGCCGTGTCCAGCTGGTTGAGGAACCACATCCGCTGCTGCGCGAACGACAGCGGGATGTCACCGGGCCGGGTGCGGGCCGTGAGCGCAGGGCGTCCGGTCGGCTCGGTCTCGGTGTGCTCGATCCGGGCCGCCAGCCCGGCGACCGTCGGCGCCTCGAACAGGTCGCGCACGCCGATGTCGGCGCCGAGCAGCGCCCGCAACTGCGCCGTCACCCGGGTGGCGCTCAGGGAGTTGCCGCCGAGGTCGAAGAAACCGGTGTCGGCACCGATCCGCTCCTGCCCCAGCACTTCCGCGAACACGTCGGCCACCGTGTCTTCGATCCGGCCCGTGGGCGCCCGGTATTCGCCTGTCCCGGAACGCAGGTCGGGCTCGGGCAGGGCCGCGCGGTCGAGCTTGCCGACCGCCGTGAGGGGGATGCGGTCCAGCAGCGTGATCGACGAGGGCACCATGTGGGGCGGCAGGCGGTCGGCCAGGTGCCGGGTGAGGTCGGTGGTGTCGAGGGAGCGGCCCGCCGCCGCCACGACATACGACGCCAGCAGCATGTCGCCGTGGGGCGTGCGGTGCGCGATCGTGGCAGCGAACCCGACGTTCGGCTCCGCCACGAGGGTGGCGTCGATCTCGCCGAGTTCGACGCGGAAACCTCGTACCTTGACCTGGAAGTCGCTGCGGCCCACGTATTCGATGCTGTGGCCGGCCGTCCAGCGCACGATGTCGCCGGTACGGTACATCCGCTCACCGGGACGGGAGGGGTCGGCGACGAAACGCTCGGCGGTGAGGCCCGGCCGACGGTGATAGCCGCGGGCCAGACCGGCCCCCGCGAGATACAACTCGCCCGGAACCCCCGCCGGCACCGGCTGCAACCGAGAATCGAGCACCAGTTCCGTGACACCGCGGATGGGTCCGCCGACGGTGATCGGCGCTCCGGGGACCATCGGTTCGCTGATGTTGGACATGATCGTCGTCTCGGTCGGTCCGTACGCGTTGTACAACCGGCGGCCCGGCGCCCAGCGGGCGACGAGGTCGGGCGGGCAGGCCTCGCCGCCGAACACCAGGTCGGTGAGATGCACCAGCCCGGCCGGATCGACGGACGCGAGCGCGGCGGTGGTGATGAACGCGTGGGTGACCTGGCGGTCCGACAGGAAGCGCGCGAGTTCCTCGCCGCCGAAGACTGTGGGCGGCGCGATCACCATCGTCGCGCCGGCCCCGAAGGCCTGCAGGTACTCGAACACCGACCCGTCGAAACTCGGTGTGGAGAAGTGCAGGGTGCGGGACTGCCATGTCGCACTGAAGCGTTCGAGTTGGTCGAGCGCGAAGTTGTCGAGTCCGCGGTGCGTAACCACCACGCCCTTGGGCACGCCCGTGGAACCCGACGTGTAGACGACGTACACGGCGGTGTCCAGCGTGACCCGGCCGGTTCGATCGGCGTCGGTCAGCGGTGCCGCCGACCGCCGGGCGCACTCGGTCGCGAAATCCGGATCGTCCAGGGCCAGCCACTGCGCCGTGCCGGGGAGGCTGCCCCGGTGCCCGGTGGTGGTCACACCGAGGGTGACTCCGGAATCGCGGAGCATGTGGGTGATCCGCTCGGCGGGATAGTGCGGGTCGATCGGCACGAACGCCGCCCCGGTCTTCGCCACCGCCCACACCGAGAGCATCGAGTCGAGCGACCGCGGTATCCCGATGGCCACGAACGTCTCCGGACCCGCACCACGCGCGACGAGAGCGCGGGCGAGGCGATTCGACCGCTCGTCCAGATCGCCGTAGCTCACGTCGCCGTCCTCGGACGACAGTGCGATCGCCTCCGGGTCGAGTGCGGCCGCCTCGGCGAGAATCTGCGGCAGGGTGCGGACCGACCCACCCGGACGGCCGCGGACCGGCACCAGCTCGGCCCGCTCCCGGTCGGTCAGCAGCGACAGCGCGGCCACCGGCCGGTCGGGACGAGTGCACTCGTCGACCATCCGCACCACGCGTCCGGCAAGGTCGGCGATCGTGTCCGTCTCGAAGATGTCGGGGAGGTACTCGAACTTCAGGTGCAGCCGCGCGTCGACGGACGCCACCAGGCTCAGCGGATAGTGGGCGGCGTCTCGCGCGTCCACCTCGTCGACCCGCAGTCCGGCGACGTCGGTGGCCGTCGACAGCCCGGCGCGATCGACCGGATACGACTCGAACACCGTCAACGTGTCGAACGAGCCTGCGGCGCCGTCGATCTCGGCGAGTCCGAGATGGTGATGATCCGACAGCGCGGCCTGCTCTGCCTGGACTCGTTCCAGCAGGGCGCCCACCGTTTCGGCGGGCCGCAGCCTGATCCGGACGGGCAGCGTGTTGATGAACAGTCCGATCATCGTCTCGATGTCCGCCAGGTCCGGGGGCCGCCCCGACACGGTGGCGCCGAACACCACGTCGTCGCGGCCGGTCACCGTGCCCAGCACGAGTCCCCACGCGACCTGGACGAGAGTGTTGACGGTCAGTCCCCGCGCACGGGCGAGGCCGCGCAGGCGCGTGGTGCGCTCCTCGTCCAGGTCGAACACCCACTCCCGGGACATCACGGACAACCCGCGGCCCCGATCCGCCGGTGCAAGCAGGGTCGGGCCTTCCACCCCCTCGAGGGCTCGCGCCCACACCTCCCGGGAGGCGCGTCGATCGCGGTCGTGCATCCACGCCAGATAATCGCGGTACCCACGCACCCGCGGCAGCGCCGACGGGTCGGCGTCGGTGGCGTAGAGCGTCAGCAACTCCGTGACCAGCAGCGGCATCGACCAGCCGTCGAGGAGGATGTGGTGGTTCGTCGACACCAGCCGGTACCGGTCGGGCGCGGTCGCGATCAGCATGAACCGGATCAGCGGGGCGCGGGTCATGTCGAACGGGCGGACGCGGTCCGCGGCCAGCAGTCTCTCGATCTCTGCCTCCGTCGCGGCGGTGTCGAGAGCGGTCAGGTCGACCTCACACCAGGGCGCGTCCACTCCGTGTCGGACGACCTGGACCGAGTGGCCGTCGGCATCGTGCAGGAAGGCGGCGCGCAGATTCGCGTGCCGGTCCAGCAGCGCATCGGCCGCACGGCGCAGCCGTGTCGAGTCCACCACGCCGGCGAGGTCGAGGCTCACCTGCACCAGATAGGCGTCGAGGGAGTCGGCGGCGAGTTCGGCGTGAAAGAGCATGCCGGACTGCAGCGGCGACAACGGCCACACCTCGGCCAGATCCGGGCAGGCGTGTTCGAGCGACTCGATCGCATCCTGCCGAAGGTCGACGAGATCGAAATCCGACGGCGTGAACCCGCCGCCACCCGACTCCGCGTGCGCGCCGAGGGCAGCGAGTGCCTGCACCCACAGCTGCGCGAGTTCGTCGACGTCCTCGTGGGTGAGGACGCCCGGCGGATACGTCCAGGTGGACGTCAGCCGGGGCCCGTCCGCCGCATCGACGGTCATCGCGTTGACGTCGACGGCCGACGCGACGGGGATCGCGGCTTTCTCGCGCAGTCCGGGTTCGTCGACCGGCACCCAACCCTCCGGGGTCGCCGTGGCGGTCCGGCCAATTCTGCCGAGATAGTTGAAGCTGACCTGCGGCATCGGCAGCGGCGAAAGAGCCTGCGCCGTCTCGTCGTTCAGGTAGCGCAGCAGTCCGAAGCCGATGCCGTGGTCGGGAACGGCGAGGAGTTGCTCCTTGACGGCCTTGATCGCGGCCCCGGCCGACGGGCCGCCGGCGAACGCGTCGTCGAGGTCCACCCCGCGCAGATCGAGTCGCACCGGGAACAGGGTGGTGAACCAGCCGACGGTGCGGGCGAGTTCGGCCCCCGGAACCACGTGCTCCTCGCGACCGTGACCTTCGAGGATCACCAGTGCCTCCGGGACGTCCATCTCCCGCCGGCCCCGCCACCGGATGAGCGCCATGGTCAGTGCCGTCGACAGGGCATCGCCCACAGTTCCGTGGAATGCCTGCGGCAGGGTGGTGAGCAACGTCCCGGTCAGCGACGCGGGAACCCGGACCTCGACGTGCGCGGTGGTGTCGGCGGTGTCCGACGCGGCCACCGGGCGGGACCCCAGCAACGGGTCGGGTGCGGTCAGCATCTTCTGCCACAGCGCGAGTTCGGCGGTGCGGTGGGGTTGGTGCGCGGCGTCGACGAGTGCGTGCGCCCACCGGCGCATCGACGTGCCCACCGGTGCCAGTGCGCCACCGGACGCGCAGGCCGTCGCGAGGTCGGGGATCAGAATCCGCCAGGACACCCCGTCGATCGCCAGGTGATGGACGACGATCAGCAGGCGACCCGTCCGTTCGCCCGCGTCCAGCCACACCGCCTGCACCATCACACCCGACTCCGGGTCGAGCCGATCGAGGGCCGTATCGAGTTCGGCGGCGACGTCGTCTCCCCGGCCCCGGCGAAGCACCGTGTCGGCCCGCACCGACCCTGCGGCCGCCGCCTCCCACGACCATCCCTCCTCCGTACCGGAGGTGCGGTACAGACGGGCCCGCAGGAGGTCGTGCCGGTCCAGCACCGCCTGCAGTGCCCGCGTCAGGGTGTCCTCGTCCAGCGTCGCGGGAACCGTGACCAGTGCGGACTGCGAGTAGCGGCGGAAGTCGCCGCCGCGGGCCAGCATCCACCGCACGATCGGTGTCAGCGGAATGTCGCCGACCCCCGCGCCGGGCAGTTCCGGGAGAACCACGGCGCCGTCCCCGGATCCGGCGATCTCGGCCAGCCCGGCGACGGTTCTGCGCTCGAACACATCGCGCGGCGACAACAGGACCCCGGCGGCCTTGGCGCGGGTGACCAACTGGATGGACATGATCGAATCCCCGCCGAGGGTGAAGAACGAGTCGTCGACGCCCACCGATTCGAGGCCCAGCACGTCGGCGAACAGATCGGCCAGAACACGCTCCGTCGCGCCGACCGGACTGCGCCCCGCCGTGACCCGTTGCCCGAAGTCCGGCGCGGGCAGCGCAGAACGATCGAGTTTGCCGTTCACCGTGAGCGGCAGGTCATTCAGCACCACCACCGCGGCAGGCACCATGTGCGACGCCAACCGCGCCGCAGCCGTTTCGGTGATCGTCGCCGCGTCGATCGCGGCACCGGTCTCCGGGACCACATACCCCACCAACCGGTCGCCGTGTGCGGTCACCACCGACTGCGCCACGCCGTCGCAGGCGAGCAGGGCCGACTCGACCTCGCCGAGTTCGATCCGGTAGCCCTTCACCTGCACCTGGAAGTCGTTGCGGCCGAGGTACTCCAGTTGCCCGCCCGTATCCCACCTGCCGAGGTCGCCGGACCGGTACATCCGCGCCCCGGGTTCGGCGGGGTCGGCGACGAAGCGGGACGACGTGAGCCCGGGCCGGTCGAGGTAGCCGCGAGAGACCTGCGCGCCGGAAACGTAGATCTCCCCGACCACTCCCGGCGGCACCGGATGCAGACGTCGGTCGAGCACGTGCACACGCAACCCGGGCAGGCCCCGGCCGATCACCGAGGCCGACCGGCCCTCCACGAGGTCCCGTTCGATCGGCAGGTGGCTGACGTGCACCGTGGTCTCGGTGATGCCGTACATGTTGACCAGCGCCGGCGTATCGCCCCGGCGTGCGTACCAGCGCGCCAGCTGCCCGAATTCGAGGGCCTCCCCGCCGAAGATCACGTATCGCAGCGACAGTCCGGGACCGCCGCCGAGCCGGTCCGCCTCGGCCAACTGGGCGAAGGCCGTGGGAGTCTGGTTGACGACCGTGACGTGTTCGTCCCGCAGGAGTTCGAGGAATTTCTCGGGCGAGCGGGCCGTGAAATAGTCCACCAGCACCAGTCGGCCACCGTGTGCGAGCGCACCCCACATCTCCCACACCGAGAAGTCGAAAGCGGCGGAATGGAACATGGTCCACACATCGTCCGGCCCGAACCCGAACAGCGTCTGGGTGTTCGCCAGCAGGGTGACCACGTTGCGGTGCGAGACCTGCACACCCTTCGGGCGTCCGGTCGAGCCCGACGTGTAGATCACGTACGCCACCGAGTCGGGGTACACCGGACGGCGGCGGTCGTCGTCGGTCAGTGGGTGGGACGCGCAGTGCCGCAACGCGTTCACGGTCACGTCGTCGTCCACCGCCACCACCGACACCCCGGCGTCCCGGAACATCTCGGCGTCCGCGGTGGTGGTGAGCACGCACCGCGGACGGGCGTCGCCGAGCTGGAAGGTCAACCGTTCGGCCGGGGACGCCACGTCGACGGGAAGGTACCCGGCGCCCGACTTCACCACCGCCAGCAGGGCCACCACCAGATCGATCGACCGTGTCATCCCCACGGCCACCAGCGTTTCGGGGCCTGCGCCCTGCGTCACCAGCAGTCGTGCGAGCCGGTTCGCCCGCTCGTCCAGTTCCCGGTACGTCACCGACGCGCCGTCGCAGCGCACCGCGACGGCTCCGCCCCGGGCGGCCACCGCCCGATCGACGACGTCCGCCAGCGACAGTGGCGCGATGGAGGTACCCGGCCGATGCACGGTGCGCAGCAGCTCGTGTTCCGCCGCATGCAGGATGTCGATGTCGCCGACCGGGACGGCCGGGGCGGCGGTGACGGCCTCGATCACCCGCACGAAACGCGCCGCGAGACCCGTCACAGACTCCCGGTCGAGCACATCCGTCGCGTAGCGGAAACCGGCGCTGATCCCGGCCGGCATCCCGTCCTCGTCGATCCGCTCCGCCAGGCTCACCTGCAGATCGAATTTCGCGACGTCCAGGTCGACGTCGAGAGACCGGGCGGTGAGCCCGGGCAACTCCAGGTGTGTTCGGGTGGCGGTCTGGAACTCGAGCAGCACCTGGAACAGGGAGGCGTGCGCAGTGGACCGCTCGGGTGCGAGTTCGTCCACCAGGCGCTCGAACGGAATGTCGGCGTTCTCGAACGCGCCGAGGTCTGCCGACCGGACGTCGGTGAGCACGTCGGCGAACGACGCTCCGGCCCGCACCGGGGTGCGGAGTACCAGGGTGTTGACGAACATCCCCACGACGTCGTCGAGTGCCGCGTGCCCCCGGCCGGCGACCGGCGTGCCCACCACCACGTCGTCCGATCCCGACACCCGTTCGAGCAGCACTGCCAGTGCCGCGTGCACCACCATGAACAGTGTCGAATTGCTGTGGCGGGCAATGTCGGCGAGTGCGCGGTGCACCGCCGGCCCGATGTCGACGGTGACGACGGCACCGTGGAACGACCGCTGCACGGGCCGCGGCCGGTCCAGGGGCAGGGGCAGCACCTCCGGGATGCCCGACAGCGTCCGGGTCCAGTAGTCGAGTTGCCCGGAGATCACCGCCCCGGGTTGCTCCTCGGCGCCCAGAACCTCACGCTGCCAAAGGCTGTAATCGGCGTACTGCACGGGTAACGGCACCCAGCCGGGCGCCTGCTGCTGTGCGCGTGCCGTGTAGGCCAGCATCACGTCCCGCGCCAGAGGTGTCATGGAGACGCCGTCGGCCGCGATGTGGTGCACGACGAGGGCGAGAACGTGCCGGTCGGGGCCGAGCCTCAGCAGCCTCACCCGCAGCGGAAGTTCCTCGGCCACATCGAATCCCGCAGCGAAGAATTCGGTGAGCGAGTCACGGAGATCGTGGTCGGTGACCGGTATCGGGGCCAGGTCGGGCGTGGCGAGCGCCGAATCGACGATCACCTGGGAGGGACCGTCGGGTGAGCCCGGAAAGACGGTGCGGAGCGACTCGTGCCGCTCGACGACGTCGCCGAGTGCCGCTCGCAGTGCGGCCACGTCCAGCGCACCGTCCAGGCCCAGGGCGACCGGGATGTTGTATGCCGGTGAGGACGGGTCGAACTGGTTGAGGAACCACATGCGCTGCTGCGCCAGCGACAGCGGCACTCGCTCGGGCCGCGACCGCGCCCCGAGCACCGGAGAGCCGGAGCTCGTCATCACGGTCGAGTCGATCCGCACGGCCAGATCCGACACCACGGGTGCGTCGAACAGCGCTGCGACACCCACATTCGCGTCCAGCGCGCTGTTGATGCGTCCCACCGTGCGGGTGGCGCTGAGCGAGTCGCCACCGAGGTCGAAGAAGTTGTCGTCCGCGCCGACGCGGTCGATGTCGAGGACGGCGGCGAAGGCCGCGGCGACCGCCTCCTCCGCGGGTGTGGTGGGGGCGCGATATCCCACGGTTCTCGTGCCGAAGTCGGGTTTCGGGAGGGCTTTTCGGTCGAGTTTGCCGTTTCCCGTCACCGGCAACTCCGCCAGCACCGTCACCGTCGACGGCACCATGAACCCCGGAAGCACCACCGCCGCCTCCGCCAGGACCACCCGCTCCTGCACCACCGCACCACCCGCCGGCACCACATACCCGGCCAGATACTCACCCGCAGCCCCGTCACCCCGTAACACCACCACCGCCTGCGCCACCCCCGCGACGCGCGACAACACCGCCTCGATCTCCCCCAACTCCACCCGCTGACCCCGCAGCTTCACCTGAAAATCCGTACGCCCCAGATACTCCAACTCACCCGACGACAACCACCGCACCCGATCCCCGGTCCGATACAACCGCGACCCCACGCCCCCGAACGGATCCGCCACGAACCGATCCGCCGTCAGATCCGGCCGACCCTGATACCCCCGCGCCAACTGCACCCCACCCAGATACAACTCCCCCGCCACCCCCACCGGCACCGGCCGCAACCGCCCATCGAGCACCAGCACCCGCGTATTCCACACCGGCGCCCCGATCGGCACCACCACCACATCCGCCGCCGACACCTCGTGGAACGTCACATCCACCGACGCCTCCGTCGGACCGTACAGATTGTGCAACTCCGCCCCGCTCACCCGGCGCAGTCGTGCCGCGGTGGCCGGCGGCAACGCCTCACCACTGGCGAAGACCCGGCGCAGCGAACCGCATCCCGCCACGTTCGCACCGGTCAGAAACACCTCGAGCATCGACGGCACGAAATGTACTGTGGTGACCGACTCCTCGCGGATCACCCGCTCCAGATACCGGGGATCGCGGTGACCGTCCGGCACCGCGACCACCAACCGCGCCCCCACCAGCAACGGCCAGAACAACTCCCACACCGACACATCGAACGTCACCGGCGTCTTCTGCAACACCACATCCACCGACGACAACCCATACTCCCCCTGCATCCACAACAACCGATTCACCACCCCCGCATGCGGCACCACCACCCCCTTCGGCCGCCCCGTCGACCCCGACGTGAACATCACATACACCGGACTCTCCGGCCGCACCGAACCCAACCGATCCACATCCCGCACCGGACCACCCGAGAACCCCGACACCACCACCGTGTCCAACTCCACCACCCGAACCGAACCCGGCAACACCCCCCGATCCCCCGACATCACCAACACCAACACCGGATCCGCAACCCCCACCACATACCCCACCCGCTCCGCCGGCTGATCCGGATCGATCGGAACGTACGCCCCACCCGCCTTCACCACCGCACAAATCCCCACCACCATCTCCACCGAACGCCGCACCGCCACACCCACCAACGACTCCGGACCCACCCCCGCACCGATCAAGAACCGCGCCAGCCGATTCACCCGCCCATCGAACTCCGCAAACGACAACACCACCCCCTCGAACACCACCGCCGGCGCACCCGGACTCCGCAACACCTGCGCATCCAACAGATCAACGAGCGTGGTACCCCGAACCGGATGCCCCGTCGCATTCCACGACTCCACCACCAGTTTCCGCTCGTCGGCCCCCATCACCTCGACGTCACCGACCGGAACGTCCACATCGCGGGCCAGGGTGCCGAGGATCCGGACGAGGCGATCGGCGAAGGCGCCGACGGTGTCCCGGTCGAACAGTCCCGGCTGGTAGCGCAGACTCAGTCGGAGTCGTGGTTCGAGGATCGACACGAGCGTGAGCGGATAGTGGGTGGCGTCGCGGGCGTCGAGTCCGGTCACCCGCATTCCCCGGATGTCGGTGTTCTCGTCCAACCCGGACGCGTCGATGGGGTACGACTCGAACACGGACAGCGTGTCGAACAGGTTGCCCACGCCGACCCGCGACTGGATCTCCCCGAGCCCGAGGTGATGGTGGTCGAGCAGGGCGGTCTGCTCCCGTTGCAGTCGGGCGAGCAGACTCCCGAACGATTCGTCCGGGTCCACCCGCACCCGGACCGGCAGGGTGTTGATGAACAGCCCGAGCATGTTTTCGACGCCGGCGAGTTGCGGCGGCCGACCGGAGACGGTGGCCCCGAAGACCACGTCGTCGCGGGAGAGCAAGCGGGACAACAGGACACCCCACGCGGCCTGTATCACCGTGTTGACGGTGACGCCGGTGCGCTCCGTGACCGCGGCGAGCGCGTCGAGTACGGGGCCGGGCAGTGCGACGTCGATGTCGTGCGGCACACCGTGGATCGCCGTGGACGCCTGCGGCGCCACCAGCGTCGGTTCCTCGACGCCGTCCAGGGCACGTTCCCACGCTCGGGCCGACGCCACCGTATCCTGCCGCGACACCCAGTCCAGGTAGGCGCGGTAGGTGGGCGGCTCCGGCAGACCTTCCGGTTCGCCGTCGGCGGCGTAGCGCTGCAGCAACTCCCGCACCAGCAACGGCATCGACCACCCGTCGAGGATGATGTGATGGTTGGTGATCGCCAGCACGGCCTGATCCGGTGCGGTACGGAACAGTGTCAGCCGGAGCAGGGGCGGCCGGGCGAGATCGAATCGGGCGCCGCGGTCCTCGTCGAGGAGCCGTTCGAGACCCGCGTCGGCGTCGGGTCCGTCGACGGTGAGATCCACTTCCCGCCAAGGCACCTCGACCGTGTCGACCACCACCTGCGCGGGCACTCCGTCGTCGTAGACGAATGCGGTCCGCAGGTTGGGGTGCCGGGCGAGTAGTCCCGCGGTCGCGGCGCGCAGCCGCGTCGTGTCGACGACACCCTCGAGGTCGATGCGCAGTTGCGCCGTGTAGACGTCCATCGACTCCGCGGCCAGCGACGCGTGGAATAGTAACCCCGACTGCAGTGGTGAGAGTGACCACACGTCCTGCAGGGCCGGGAACCGCTGTTCCCACCGCTCGATCTGCCGCTGGCTCGCCGGCACCAGCGGAACGTCGGACGGTGTCAGCCCACCGGTGCCCGGCCGGGACGCGTGCGCGGCGAGCGCTCCGAGCGCCCGTCGCCAGCTATCCGCGAACGATGCGACCTCGGCCTCGTCGAGAACTCCCCGGGGAAAGGCGAAGGACGCCTTCAGCCGGGGACCCTCCGGACTGTCGGTGACGACGGCGTTGACCTCGATCACGGACGCGACGGGCATGTCGGCGTTCCGGGTGCCGCCGACCGTGCTCTCCACCGGCAGCCAGTCCTCCGCGCCGTCCGTGGTGCTCACTCGGCCGAGATAGTTGAAACTTATCTGCGGGGAGCGGAATCGGCGCAGCGCGGCCGACGTGTCGCCGTCCAGGTAGCGCAGCATTCCGAAGCCGATCCCGTGATCCGGAACCGCGAGCAACTGCTCCTTGACGGCCTTCACCGCCCGGCCTGCCGCGGGCCCGCCGGCCAGGGCGTCGTCGACGTCGACGTCGACGTCGGTGAGATCCATCCGCACCGGGTACACGGTGGTGAACCAGCCGATCGTCCGGGAGAGATCCGCTCCGGCGACGGCCTGCTCCTCGCGGCCGTGCCCCTCGAGGGTGAACACGGCGCCCGACGTGGAGACTCCGCTGTCGCGCCGCCAGCTGATCAGTGCCAGGGCCAGCGCGGTGAGCAACCCGTCTCCCACGCCTGCGCGGAACGCGTCCGGCAGGGTGGTCAGCAGGGTGCCGGTCACGCTCGGCGACACGTCGGCGGTGACGGTCCCGACCGTCGCGTCGACGTCGACCTCGGGATCGAGTGGACGCGAACCGATCAGCGGATCCGGACCGTCGAGGATCTTCTCCCACAGTTCGAGCTCTGCGGTTCGGCTCCGCACGGCGTCGGACAGACCGTGCGACCACCGCCGCATCGACGTGCCGACCGGCGGCAGGTCCGGTGTCCGGCCGGCCTGCAGTCGGCCGCACGCCGACGCGAGGTCCTCGACGAGGATCCGCCACGACACACCGTCGACGACGAGGTGGTGCACGACGATCAGCAGTCGCCCGGGCCCGCGCGGGACGTCGAACCACACAACCCGCACCATTGCCGCGGTGGCCGGATCGAGGCGGTCTGCCGCCGCGTCGAGTTCGGCTTCCGCGAGCGCGGCGAAGTCTTCGCCGTCCACCGCGCCGACCGGGACCCGGCGGACGTCCGCCCGCACCGAGCCCTCCGGCAGCACCTCCATGCCGCCGTCCGCCACCACCCGTGCACGGAGCATGTCGTGCCGGTCCAGTACCGCCGCGACACCCCCGACGAGTACCGCGTGGGTGAGTCCGGTGGGGGCTGCCAGCACCACCGCCTGCGAGAACCTGTCGATCCTGCCGCGGCTCCCCTCGACCATCCACCGGGCGACGGGTGTGAACGGTAGCGGCCCGACGCCACCACCCGGCAGCTCGTCCAGCGCGACCGTGCCGTCGTCGTCGAACCGCGCCGCCTCGGCGAGTCCCGCGACTGTCCGGTGGTCGAATACGTCTCGGGGCGAGAGAAGCACACCGGCCGCCCTGGCGCGGGCCACCAGTTGGATCGACATGATGCTGTCGCCGCCGAGGGCGAAGAAGTCGGCGGTCGCACCCACCGAATCCAGTCCGAGCACGTCCGCGAACAGTCGGGCGAGCAACGCCTCGGTCTCGGTGCGCGGCGGCCGGCTGTCGGGCACGGCGAGGTCCGGCGCGGGAAGCGCTGCGCGGTCCAGCTTTCCGTGGACCGTCAGCGGCAGCGCATCGAGTATCACCACCGCAGCGGGCACCATGTACGACGCCAACCGGCGGCCGGCGACGTCGAGGACGGCTCGCGAATCGAGGGTCGTACCCGGTTCGGGCACCACGTATCCGATCAGCCGATCGCCGCCGCCGTCGTTCCACACGCTCGCCACGGCCTGCGCCACGTCGTCGTGGGCGAGCAGGGCCGACTCGACCTCACCGAGTTCGATCCGGAAGCCCCGGATCTTCACCTGGGAGTCGGTGCGCCCGAGGTACTCCAACTGTCCGTCGGGTAGCCAGCGCGCCCGGTCGCCGGTGCGGTACATCCGGTGTCCCGGCGCGCCGAACGGATCGGCGACGAACCGTTCGGCCGTCAGCGGGAACCTCCGGTGGTAGCCGCGTGCGAGGGCAGGACCTGCAAGGTACAACTCGCCCGCGACCCCGACCGGCACCGGGTGCAGCCGCGAGTCCAGCACGACCTCGGCGAAACCGCGAGTGGGCGTGCCGATGGTGACCGGGTCTCCCGGCACCAAGGGGTCGCTGATACTCGACACGACCGTCGTCTCGGTCGGCCCGTACGCGTCGAACATCCGCCGGCCGGACGCCCAGCGCGCCACCAACTCGGGCGGACACGCCTCGCCTCCCGTCACCACACACTCGAGGGCGGTGAGACCCTCGGGATCGACGGATGCGAGCGCCGCCGGAGTGACGAAACAGTGTGTGATTCCCTCGGTTTCGAGCAACTGTGCCAATTCGGCGCCGCCGTAGACGGACGGGGGTGCGATCACCATCGTGGCCGCCGCGCCGACCGCCAGCAGGAGTTCGAGAACGGACGCATCGAAACTCGGCGACGCGAAGTGCAGAGTTCGCGAGTCTGCCGTGGTCTCGAACGTCTCCCGTTGCTGCGCCGCGAAGCCGGCCAGTCCGCGGTGGGTGGTGACGACCCCCTTGGGTCTGCCGGTCGAACCCGAGGTGTAGATCAGGTAGGCGGGATTGTCGATCCGGACCGTCGAGGTCCGCTCGTCGTCGGTGACGGTCGACGACGCGTACGTCGACAACCGGTCCTCGACGTCCGGGTCGTCCAGCACCAGCCACGGCACCGTGTCGGGAAGTGCGCCCCGTTGCGCCCTGCCCGTGACACCCCACACGGCACCGGAGTCGGTGAGCATGTACTCGATCCGTGCGGCGGGATGATCCGGATCCACCGGCAGGAACGCGGCCCCCGACTTGGCCACCGCCCACACGGCGAGAACGGACTCGACCGACCGCGGGACGCACAGTGCGACGACCGATTCCGGTCCCGCACCGTGCTCGATCAACATCCGGGCCAGCTGGTTGGATCGCCGGTCGAGCTCTCCGTAGCGGACGTCACGCCCGTCGAAGACGAGCGCCGAGGCCTCCGGATCGTGTGCGGCCGCCTCGGCCAGCAGATCCGGCAGCGTCCGTGATGCCACCGCCGCACCGCCCGTCACCGGGGCCAGTACGGCACGCTCGAGCGATCCGAGGATGTCGATGTCTCCCACCCGTGTGCCGGGGTCGGCGGTGACCGCCTCGAGGATGCGCAGCAGTCGTTCCGCGAAACCGAGCACCGTGTCTTCGTCGAAGAGATCTGTCGCGTAACCCAGCTCCGCGGCGATGCCCGTCGGGTGGCCGTCGGCGTCGACGTTCTCGGCCAGGGTCAATTGCAGATCGAAGTTGGTCGTGTCGATCTCGAGGTCGAGGGTGCGGACCTGCAGATCCGGCAATTCCAGCGTGGGGCGCTCGATGTCCTGGAACTCGAGCATCACCTGGAAGAGCGGCGCGTACGCCGTCGCCCGGGACGGACTCAGGACCTCCACCACCCGTTCGAACGGGACCTCCGCGTGGGTGAACGCCCCCAGATCGGTTTCCCGCACGCTGCCGAGGAGCTCGGAGAACGTGGCGCCGCCGTCGACGCGCGTGCGCAGGACGAGGGTGTTGACGAACATGCCCACGACGTCGTCGAGTTCACGCTCGCCGCGACCGGCAATCGGCGTTCCGACGGCGATGTCGTCGGAACCGCTCACGCGTGCCAGCATGATCGCCAACGCGGCATGCAGCGTCATGAACACCGTCGTGGTGTGCTGCCGGGCCAGCCTGACGACACCGGCATGGACCTCCGGCCCGATGACGAATTCGACGCGGCCGCCGCGGAGCGACCGGACCGCCGGACGGGGACGGTCGGTGGGCAGTTCCAGTACTTCGGGCAGATCCGACAGCGTGGTGGTCCAGTACGTCAGCTGCCGGGACAGGGGCGACGTCTCGTCGGATTCCGATCCGAGCCACTCCCGTTGCCACAGCGCATAGTCGGCGTACTGCACCTCGAGCGGGGTCCACTCCGGGGCCGCACCGTTCACGCGGGACTCGTACGCGTTCATGACGTCCCGGGCCAGCGGGACCATCGAGAAACCGTCGGCCGCGATGTGATGCACCACGACCGCGAGCACATGTACATTCTCGTTCTCGTCGAGAGCGAACAGGGTCGCACGCAGCGGCACCTGCACCGTCACGTCGAACCCTTCGGACAGCACACCCGCCACACGGTCCCGGAGTTCCGCTTCTCCCGGCACTCTGATCGGAACGAGGTCGGGCATCGCGTTCGACGCGGTCAGGATCACCTGGTGTGGACCGTCTTCGGCGAGTGGGAAGAGGGTGCGCAGGGCCTCGTGCCGTTCGACGACGTCGGCCACCGCCGCCTGCAGCGCCTGCACGTCCAGCCGGCCCTCGAGCCGGAGCGCGAAGGCGACGTTGTACGCGGACGAGGACGTGTCGAACTGGTTGACGAACCACATCCGCTGCTGGGCCGGCGAGACGGGGACTTCCGCGGTGCCCTCCCTCGGCTTCAGTGGCGGGCGGGATTCCAGCCCGTCCTGCGACTCGGCGAGCGCGGCCAGACCGGCGACGGTGGGGGCGTCGAATACGTCGCGAAGACCGATCCGGTCGCCGACGACCGCGTTGATCCGTGCCACCAGCCGAGTGGCGATCAGGGAGTTCCCGCCGAGGGCGAAGAAGTTGTCGTCCGCGCCGACCCGTGCGAGCCCGAGCAGGTCGGCGCACACCGCGGCCACGATCTGTTCGATCGGGGTGCGGGGTGCGACGAATTCGACTGCAGCTGCATCGAAATCGGGTTTCGGGAGGGCTTTCCGGTCGAGTTTGCCGTTTCCCGTCACCGGCAACTCCGTCAGCACCGTCACCGTCGACGGCACCATGAACCCCGGAAGCACCACCGCCGCCTCCGCGAGCACCACCCGCTCCTGCACCACCGCACCACCCGCCGGCACCACATACCCGGCCAGATACTCACCCACCTGCTCCTCGGGGGAGCGCTGCGGATCAGCCCCGTCACCCCGTAACACCACCACCGCCTGCGCCACCCCCGCGACGCGCGACAACACCGCCTCGATCTCCCCCAACTCCACCCGCTGACCCCGCAGCTTCACCTGAAAATCCGTACGCCCCAGATACTCCAACTCACCCGACGACAACCACCGCACCCGATCCCCGGTCCGATACAACCGCGACCCCACGCCCCCGAACGGATCCGCCACGAACCGATCCGCCGTCAGATCCGGCCGACCCTGATACCCCCGCGCCAACTGCACCCCACCCAGATACAACTCCCCCGCCACCCCCACCGGCACCGGCCGCAACCGCCCATCGAGCACCAGCACCCGCGTATTCCACACCGGCGCCCCGATCGGCACCACCACCACATCCGCCGCCGACACCTCGTGGAACGTCACATCCACCGACGCCTCCGTCGGACCGTACAGATTGTGCACCCGGGCACCGGGGACCAGCGCCCGTATTCTCGCCGCCGTCTGTGCGGGCAACGCCTCGCCCGACGCGAACACCGACCGCAGGCTCGTGCATCGTGCCGCTGACGGTTCAGCGGTGAACACCGCGAGCATCGACGGGACGAAATGCAGTGTCGTCACACCATGTTCGATGATGGTGTCGACGAGATACCGGGGGTCGCGGTGACCGTCCGGCACCGCGACCACCAACCGCGCCCCCACCAGCAACGGCCAGAACAACTCCCACACCGACACATCGAACGTCACCGGCGTCTTCTGCAACACCACATCCACCGACGACAACCCATACTCCCCCTGCATCCACAACAACCGATTCACCACCCCCGCATGCGGCACCACCACCCCCTTCGGCCGCCCCGTCGACCCCGACGTGAACATCACATACACCGGACTCTCCGGCCGCACCGAACCCAACCGATCCACATCCCGCACCGGACCACCCGAGAACCCCGACACCACCACCGTGTCCAACTCCACCACCCGAACCGAACCCGGCAACACCCCCCGATCCCCCGACATCACCAACACCAACACCGGATCCGCCGTCGCCACCACATACCCCACCCGCTCCGCCGGCTGATCCGGATCGATCGGAACGTACGCCCCACCCGCCTTCACCACCGAACAAATCCCCACCACCATCTCCACCGAACGCCGCACCGCCACACCCACCAACGACTCCGGACCCACCCCCGCACCGATCAAGAACCGCGCCAGCCGATTCACCCGCCCATCGAACTCCGCGAACGACAACACCACCCCCTCGAACACCACCGCCGGCGCATCCGGACTCCGCAACACCTGCGCATCCAACAGATCAACGAGCGTGGTATCCCGAACCGGATGCCCCGTCGCATTCCACGACTCCACCACCAGCGAACGCTCACCCGGATCGAGAATCTCCACGTCACCCACCGGCGCGTCCGGATGAGCGAGCACTCCCCTGAGGATCCGGACGAAGCGCTTCCCGAATTCGGCCACGGTCTCCGGATCGAACACGTCGGACGCGAACGTGAATTCCGCCGAGATGCCTGTGGCGGTTCCCGACTCGTCGTAGCGTTCCGCCAGCGTCGCCTGCAGATCGAACTTGCACACGGCGGTGTCGACCTCGACGATCTCGACGGTGAGGCCCGGCAATTCGACCTCGGCCGGTGCCGTGTTCCGAAACTCCAGCATGACCTGGAACAGCGGTGAATACGCGGTCGAACGATTCGGCGCGACCGCGTCGACGATGCTCTCGAAGGGCACGTCCGCATGACCGAACGCCGCGAGGTCCGCCTCTCGCGCCCGGGACAGTACCGCGGCGAACGTCGCGGCTGGTTCGACGGTGGTCCGCAGGACCAGTGTGTTGACGAGCATCCCCACCAGGTCGTCGAGGGCCTCCTCACCCCGCCCGGCAATCGGTGTGCCGATCGCGATGTCCGAGGTGGCGCCCGACCTGGCGACCAGCACGGCCAGCGCCGCGTGCATCACCATGAACATCGTGGCGTCGTGCCTGCGGGCGAGCAGGAGAAGGCCTTGATGGACGTCCGCGGGTATCGAGAAGGGAACCGTCCCGCCCCGCAGCGACCGCTCCGCGGGTCTCGGCCGGTCGAGGGGAAGGTCCGTCACGTCGGGGAGGCCGGCCAACGCGGTCTTCCAGTACTCCGTCTGCGCGAACATGATGCTGCCGGGATCCCGGTCGCTGCCGAGAACCGCTCTCTGCCACAGGCTGTAATCGGCGTAGTGCACCGGGAGTGGGAGCCAGTCCGGCGGTTGCTGCCGTACGCGCGCCGCGTAGGCAACGGACAGATCGTGGGCGAGCGGAGCGAGCGACGCCCCGTCCGCCGAAATATGGTGTACCACCAGGGCGAGGACGTGCTCGTCGGGTCCGGCCCGCAGCAGTGCGCCCCGCACGGGCACCTCGGCGCTCACGTCGAATCCGCGCGTGGCCAGGTCGGTGATCTGCGCGGACAGCGGCTCGTCGCCCGGGGCGTTCCTCGGCGTGAGATCGAGAACCACCTGTTCCGGCGGCACGATCACTTGATGCGGCCCGTCGGCCGATGCCGGGTACACGGTGCGCAGCGATTCGTGTCGTTCGAGGACGTCGCCCATCGCGGCGCGGAGCGCCGGGGCATCGAGCGTCCCGGACAGGCGCACCGCCATCGGAATGTTGTATGCCGGAGAGGAGGTGTCGAGCTGGTTGACGAGCCAGAGGCGCTGCTGCGCAAGCGACACGGGAACTCGGTCGGGGCGCATCTGCGGCACCAGGTTCGGGCGTTCGGCGCGCCCGGTGCCGGCGTGCGCGGCCCAGGCTGCCAGCGCCTCGACCGTGGGCACCTCGAACAGGGTGCGCACGGTGAGGCCGACGTCGAGCGCGGCATTGACGCGCGCGACCACCCTGGTCGCGGCGAGCGAGTTGCCGCCGAGGTCGAAGAAGCTGTCGCCGAGACCGATTCGTTCCACACCCAGGACGTCCGCATACACCCGCGCGATCGCTTGCTGCGCGGGATCGGCCGGGGAACGGAACTCATCGGACGCCGCGAAGAAGTCGGGCTCCGGCAGGGCCCGGCGGTCGAGCTTCCCGGCCGGGGTCATCGGCATCTCGTCCAGGACGACGATCGCGGAGGGCACCATGTGCGGTGGCAACAGTCCGCCGACGTGGTCCGCCAACTCGGGGGGCGCGGGCCGCCGGCCGGCGGCCGGCAGTACGTACGACACGAGGACCGTCTCGCCCGACGGCGCCGTGCGCGGCATCGTGACCGCGCTCCGTACCCGGGGATGGGCGTGCAGGACCGTGTCGATCTCTCCCGGCTCGATGCGGAATCCACGGACCTTCACCTGGAAGTCGCTGCGGCCCAGGTATTCGAGTGTGCGGTCGGCGCGCCACCGGACCACGTCCCCGGTGCGGTACATCCGGTCGCCCGGCATGCCGAAGGGGTCGGCCACGAACCGTTCGGCCGTCAACGCCGGTTTGCCGCGATACCCGCGTGCCAGGGCGTTTCCCGAGATGTACAGTTCCCCGGCCACCCCGACGGGCACCGGTATCAAACGCGCATCGAGGACGACCTCGCGGAATCCCCGGAGCGGACCTCCCAGCGTGATCGCTCCCGCCGGCGACATCGGTTCACTGATGTTCGACATGACCGTCGCCTCGGTCGGGCCGTACGCGTTGCGCAGTCTGCGGCCGGGCGCCCACCGCGTCACCAGTTCCGGCGGGCACGCCTCGCCGCCGCACACCACGTCCCGGAAGGCGGACAGTCCGGTGGGCTCGACCGTGCCGAGTGCGGCGGTGGTGACGAAACCGTGCGTGACCCGCTCCGCCTCGAGGAGGCCGAACAACTCGGCGCCGCCGTAGACCGTCGGCGCGGCGATGACCATCGTCGCCGCGGCGGCGAACACGTGGAGATATTCGGAGACGGACGCGTCGAAGCTCGGGGTGGAGAAGTGCAGGATCCGGGACGTCCGGGTGGCGCCGGATCGGGCGCGCTGTTCGGCCGCGAGGTCGTCCAGACCGCGGTGGGTGACCACGACACCTTTGGGCCGTCCCGTCGACCCGGACGTGTAGATCACGTAGGCCGGATTCTCCGGGCGGAGGGGCCGTGCCCGCTCGGCATCGGTCACGGCGGACACCGGCTGAGCCGCGCAGAGTGTGCGGAACTCTTCGTCGTCGAGCACCAGCCAGGGAACCGCGTCCGGCAGCCGGGAATGTGTGTCGGACAACGTGATCCCGACGACGGACCGCGAATCATCCAGCATGTGCTCGATGCGCTCGGCCGGGTACCCCGGATCCACCGGCACGAACGCCGCGCCCGATTTCGTGACCGCCAGCATCGACAGCACCGACTCGATCGAGCGAGTCATGCCCAGTGCCACTGCATCTTCCGACCCGATGCCTCGTGCCGCCAGGACGCGGGCCAACTGGTTGGAGCGCTCGTCCAACTCGCGGTAGGTCACCTCGATCCCGCGGTACGACAGTGCGACACCGTCGGGATCGACTGCCACTGCGGCGGCGAACAATTCGGGCAGAGTGCGCTCCGAGCGCGCCGGTGTGCCCCGCGCCGGCACGAATGTGGCGCGCTCGGCCTCGGAGAGGATGTCGATGTCGCCGACCGCAACGTCCGGGTCGGTGGTGGCCGTGTCCAGGATCCGACGGAATCGTTCACCGAGCGTCACCACTGTGGGGACATCGAACAGATCGGTGGCGAACTCGAGCGTGACCGTGATGCCGGACGGAGCGTCGGCATCGTCGACGACCTCCGTCGTCGCCACCCGGAGGTCGAATCCGCCGATCCCCGACGTCTGCGCCCCGTCGCCGTGCTCGAACAGCACCTGGACGATCGGCGAATACCCGCGGGACTCGCCGACCTCCAGAGCCCGCACGACCCGCTCGAACGGCACGTCGCAGTGCTCGAACGCGTCCGTCCGGGTCTCGTGGACGCCGCCGAGCAGATCGCGGAAGGACCTGCCCGGTTGGACACTGCTCCGCAGCACCACGAGATTCCGGTCCTCGTCGTTCCGGTCCCCGTCGACCGGGGCCGGGGTTCCGATCGGCACATCCGACGTGCCGCCGATCCGGCTCAGCAGAACGGTCAGGGCCGCGTGCAGAACGTCGAAGGGCGTCGTGCCGTGCTCCCGTGCCAGCGCGAGCGCTCTGCGATGGGTATCGACACCGGCTCGGACATCGACGCGGTCCGTCCCCGGGGACTGCACGGCGGGTCGAGGCCGGTCGGACGGCAGGTCGAGCGCTGCGGGAAGGCCGGAGAGCCGTTCCGTCCAGTACGCGAGTTGGCCCGCCTCGAGGCGTCGCCGCTCCCCCGTGAGCGCGGTCGGCCGGTGCACGGTCGCGAGTCCGGCCCTGGGGTCTGCCGCGATGAACTCCTCGAGGAGCGCGACGAATTCCTGGTGATGCGCTCGCAGGGCGGCGTCCTGGTACCGGTTCGGATTCGCCCGGAAATCGACGAACAGCCCGGCGGGGCCGCTCGGGTACACGTTGACGAGGAGATCGTCCACCGGACCGGACGTGACGATGTGGTAATCGCCGGACAGGGAACCCAGCCGGACCTCCTGGTGGAACAGCATGACGTTGACCATCGGTCCGTCGAGCCCGGCTCCGCGGTCCGGGCGCAGGTCTCGGCGGATGTCGTCGAGGCTGCACCGCTGATGCCGCAACGCGCCCATCAGCTCACGCTGAACGCGGGACACGAGTTCGGCGACCGTGCCGGCCTCGTCGACCGCGATCGACAGCGGCGCGACGTTGACCATCATGCCCCCGGAATTGCGGAGCAGTGACGTCGTCCGGCCGGACATCGGGACCTGGACGAGGACAGTGCCTTTCGCCGTCTGCCGCGACAGGTAGCAGGCGAAGGCGGCGATGATCGTGGCTGCGGCGGTGGCGGTGGCCTGCTTGTCGGAACTCTGCAGACCGGCGACGGCCACCTCGGACAGCGACGCACTCTCGAGTGTGCTCCTGGCGACCGCGGGCGCAGCCTCGGCTGCGAGGGTCGTTCCCTCGGCGGCCTCGATCCGCGCCGCCCAGTACTCCCGATCCGCCGCGAACCGATCGGACGAGCGGTAGAGGGTGTCGACGTCGTACAGCGCACGCAGGCTCGCCGCCCGATTCGGATCCGGTTCGCGGCCTTCCACGGAAGCCGTATACCGGTGCGCGATGCGATTGATGAGCGTCATGGCGCCGTACCCGTCGAGCGCGACGTGATGTATGCGGCTGTACCACAGGTAATGTGCGTCGCCCACCCACAGGATCGACGTCTCGACCAGGGAACCCGCACCGAGATCGAGCGGCGCCCGGTAGTCCCGGTCCATCCAGGCGTGCGCAGCCGCAACCGGGTCGGCCGCATTGCGGAGGTCGACGACGGTGACGGGAATGTCGGTCGCGTCGTCCACGTACTGCATCGGCAGTCCGTCGACCTCGACGACCCGCAGGAAGGGCGACTGGAACTCGCGGCCGGTCGCGACGGTCTCGCGTCGCAGCAGGTCCACGTCGAGGTCGCCGTGCAACTCGACGTAGTGCGCTACCGAGATCGGCACCTCGGGGTCGAGTTGCTGCGCGAACCAGGTGGCACGCTGCGCCGCGGACAGCGGGAAGGGCCCCTCGTCCGGTTCGTGTGTAGCCGGTTTCCGCGTGTCGACGGGGTTCACGGCGGGTCCTCCCCATAGGGTGTCCCCGACCGGCGGAAGTGTGGCCCTGTCCGAATCGGCACTCGCGAATGCGAGAGGCGGAAATCTCTCCCCGTCCCCCTGCTCATCCGTTTCCCGTCACCAGGGCACACAGAATTCATCGTCGCACAGCGGGCGGCCCCGTTTCCGATATTTCGCCCGCCGCGACGCCCGGTTCACATCGGCTTGTCGAGGTACCGCGACAGCACCGGACCGATGACGGCGAGGGACTCCGGCTCGATCATGTCGTTGTGCCCGCAGTCCACCGCGTGCTCGTCGATGCGGCCACCCACGAGCGGCCGCCACTCCTGCACCGACCGCGACCGGGTACCGGTGTCGTCCGCGCCGACGGCGGGGAAGATGAGCAGGTCGCCGTCGAAGACCTGGGGCACGAACCGGTGGACCAGGTCTCGCGAGTTCTCGTATCCGGCGTTGATGCGCTCGAGGTCGTCGCCGCGGAGACCGGAGTCGCTGCCCCACGATTCGTCGAGAAGCCGCGCCGCCTCCTCGTAGGTGAGCGCGCCGTCCGTCTCGATGACCAGGCCGAGGCCGCGCAGCAGGTCGTGCAAGTCGAGCTTCCCGAAGAGCTGGTCCTCGCCGTCGTCGGGGTAGCTGTCCATGAGCGCGAGCGTCGCCACCGTGTCGCCGCCGCGTTGCAGTTCGACGGCCATCGCGTGGGCGATCACCCCGCCGAGCGACCAGCCGAGCAGGTCGTACGGACCGTCGGGCTGGATCGCCTTCATCTCCTCGACGTACCGGTGGGCCAGTTGCTCGATCGACCGGTACTCGCCGTCGCCGCTGATCGTGGGCAGTTGCAGACCGTACGCGCGGCGGTCGGGAGGCAGGTACCGGACCAGGCCCGCATACCCCCAGGACAGCCCGATTCCCGGATGCACGCAGAACAGCGGTCGCCCGGTTCCCTCGGTGCGCAGCGGGATCACCACCGCCAGCGCCTCCCGGACGCCGCCCTCGGCGGACGGGAGTGCGATCCTGCCTGCGAGCCCGGCCGGCGTGGGATCGAGGAACATCCACTGCAGGGGAATCTTCCGGTCGAGTCGCTCCTGGAGGGCGGACACCACCGTGGTGGCGAGCAGGGAGTTCCCTCCCCTCTCGAAGAAGTTGTCGTCGGCGCCCACCCGATCGAGACCGAGCACGTCGACGTACACCTCGACGATCGCTTCCTCCACTGCGTTCGCGGGCGGCCGGTAGCCCACGCCGGACAGGAACGCGGGTGCGGGCAGCGCGGCGCGATCGAGTTTGCCGACCGGGGTCAGCGGAATCTGCTCGAGCACGACGATCGCGGCCGGAACCAAGTGGCCGGGCAACCGTTCACCGGCGAGCCGGGTGAGTTCCGCGGCGTCGACGTCCGCGCCGCCGACCGGGCGGACATAGGACACGAGCAACGGTTCCCCCGCCGGGCCGGCCCGGGCGATCGTGACGGCGAACCCGACGTCCGGGTGGTCGGTGAGTGCGGCGTCGATCTCGCCGGGTTCGATCCGGAACCCGCGGATCTTCACCTGGAAGTCGCTGCGACCGACGTATTCGAGGGTGCCGTCGCGGCGCCACCGGACCACGTCGCCCGTGCGGTACATCCGTTCGCCCGGGGCGCCCCACGGCGCGGCCACGAACCGCGACGCCGTCAGCCCGGACCGACGGTGGTACCCGGACGCCAGGGCGCGTCCCGACACGTACAGCTCGCCGACCACGCCGACCGGGACCGGGCGCAGACGGGAATCCAGCACGACCTCGGAGACCCCGCGGGTGGGTGCGCCGAGCGTGACCGGTTCGCCCGGCACCAGCGCCTCGCTGATGTTCGACATGATCGTGGTCTCCGTCGGCCCGTAGGCGTTGAACATGTGGCGGCCGGGCGCCCACCGGGCGACGAGTTCGGGCGGGCACGGTTCGCCGGCCACGACCAGTGTGCGCAGCGACTCGAACCCGAGGGGGTCCATCGACGCCAGCGCCGTCGGGGTGACGAACCCGTGGGACACCCGCTCGTCGCTCAGCAGCGTCGCCAGTTCGGTGCCGCCGTAGATCGTGGGCGGCGCGATCACCAGGGTCGCACCCGCGCAGAACGCCATGACGAGTTCGAACACGGACGCGTCGAAGCTCGGCGACGCGAAGTGCAGCACCCGGGATCCGGGTGCGACGTGGAGGCGGTCGCGTTCCTCGGCCGCGAGGTTCGCCAGGCCGCGGTGGGTGACGGCCACGCCCTTGGGTGTGCCCGTGGATCCGGACGTGTAGACGAGATACGCGGGCTGCGCCTCGTGCAGCGGCGCGGTCCGGTCGGCGTCGGTGACGGGGGCCGCGGAGTGCGCCCGGATCCGCTCCTCGTCGTCGGCGTCGGACCGGATGTCGTCGTCGAGGACGATCCAGTCCGCGGCGGCGGGCAGCCGGTCGCGGTGCGCGCGCACGGTCACACCGGACACCGCACCGGAATCGGTGAGCATGTGCTCGATCCGCGCCGACGGGTAGGCGGGGTCGACGGGCAGGAACGCCGCACCGGTCTTCGCGACAGCCCAGACGGACAGCACCGATTCGACCGACCGCGGCAGGGCGAGCGCCACGAACGTCCCGGGTCCGGCACCCGTGTCGATCAGCCTGCGCGCCAGCCGGTTCGAGGTCTCGTCCAATTCCCGGTACGTCACCGAGCGGCCCGCGTACGACACCGCCTCGGCGTCCGGGCGCGATGCCGCCGCCGACAACAGTGCCGGCAGCAGCACCGCGGGCGTATCGGTCGCTCCGCGAGCCGGAGTAAGAGCTGCCACTTCGTCGGCGCCGAGGATCTCGACGTCACCGACCGCGACGTCCGGGTCGCCGGTGACCGCCACGAGGATCCGGACGAACCGGTCCGCGAAGCCCTGGACCGTGCCGGCCTCGAACAGGTCGGTCGCATAGTCGATCGCGCCCGCCATGCCCGCGGGCGCGCCGTCCGCGGCGAACCTTTCGTCGAGGATCACCTCGAGGTCCACCTTCACGACGTCGAGGGCCGGGTCGAGTCCCTCGACGCTGAGCCCGGGCAGTCGCAGGGCGGGGTTGTCGGTGTTCTGGAATTCGAGGGACACCTGGAAGAGGGGTGAGTGCGCGGTCGACCGCACCGGTCCGACGGCGTCCACCACGCGTTCGAACGGAAGATCGGCGTGCGCGAACGCGCCGAGATCGGTGTCGCGGACCCGCCCGAGCAGGTCACGGAACGACCGGCCCGCGTCGATCGGGGTACGCAGCGCGAGGGTGCCGACGAACATGCCGACGAGGTCGTCGAGCGCCGCCTCGCCGCGGCCGGCGATCGGGGTGCCGATCGCGACGTCGTCCGTGCTCCCCAGCCGGCCGAGCAGGACGGCGAGCGCCGCGTGCACAACCATGAAGTCGGTGGACCCGTGCTCGCGTGCCGCGGACCGGATCCGCTCGTGCAGGCGGGCGTCGATCGCGAAGCGCACCCGGTTGCCGTGGAACGATTGCTGCGCGGGACGCCGATGGTCGGTGGGCAGTGCGAGGAGTTCCGGCAGCCCGGCCAGCGCCGACTCCCAGTAGGCCAGTTGACGCGAGAGCAGCGACCCGGGGTCGTCCTCCGACCCCAGCAGCCGGCGCTGCCACAGCGTGAAGTCGGCGTAGTGCACCGCCAGGGGTGCCCATGCGGGGGCGCGCCCGTGGACGCGGGATTCGTACGCGATCATCACGTCCCGCACCAGCGGCGCCATCGAGAACCCGTCCGCCGAGATGTGGTGCACCACCACGGCCAGCACGTACGTCCGCAGGTCGAGGGAGTACAGGGTGACGCGCAGCGGGGGCGCCGCGGTGACGTCGAAGCCGGTGGACACGAGGCGCGTCAGCTCGCCGCGGAGCCGTTTTTCGTCGGCGACGGGGACGAGCGTGAGCGCCGCCGGCGCGGACGGGAGGACATCCTGGACGGGTTCGCCGTCGCGGAGGGGGAACCGGGTGCGCAGCGTCTCGTGCCGGGCCACGACGTCCCCGAGGGCGTCCATCAGCGCGTCCACGTCGAGGTCGCCGGTGAGCCGGACGATCATGGGGATGTTGTAGGCGGGTGAACTCGTGTCGAACTGGTTGATGAACCACATCCGTTGCTGGGCGTAGGACAGTGGGATGCGGTCGGGCCGTTCCCCTGCGGTCAGGGCGGGACGACCGGACGGGCCCGCTCCCGCGTGTTCGAGGCGCGCCGCGAACGCCGCGACCGTGGGTGATTCGAACAGCGCCCGCACGCCCACGTCGGTGCCGAGTGCGGCGCGCAGGCGGGCCACCGCGCGGGTGGCGCTCAGCGAATTGCCGCCGAGGTCGAAGAAGCTCGCATCGGCACTCACCCGGTCGAGGCCGAGGACCTCCGCGAAGACCTCGGCCACCGTCTCCTCCACCGGGTCGGCGGGTGCGCGGTATTCCCCTGCGCCGACATCGAATTCGGGTGCGGGCAGGGCCTTCCGGTCGAACTTCCCGACCGCGGTGAGCGGAATCTCCGGAAGCACGGTGATCGACGACGGCACCATATGGGCCGGCAGTGTGCCGCCGAGACGACGGGTGATCGCCCCGGTGTCGAGGGTGCGCCCCGGCGCGGGGACGACGTAGGAGGCGAGGAGTGTGTCTCCGGCGGGGCCGCGGTAGACGACCGTGGCCGCGAATCGCACGCCGGGGTCCGCGGCGAGGGCCGCGTCGATCTCGCCGAGTTCGATGCGGAATCCGCGGACCTTCACCTGGAAGTCGCTGCGTCCCAGGTATTCGATGGTGTGGCCGGGGGTCCAGCGCACGACATCGCCGGTGCGGTACATCCGGTCACCCGGCCGGGCCGGGTTCGCCACGAACCGTCCGGCGGTGAGCCCGGGGCGGCGGTGGTAGCCGCGCGCCAGTCCCGCACCGGCGAGATACAACTCGCCGGGAACTCCCACCGGGACCGGTTGCAACCGGGAGTCGAGGACCAGTTCCGTGACACCCCGGATCGGTCCGCCGATCGTGATCGGATCTCCCGGGGTCATGGGGTCGCTGATGTTGGACATGATCGTGGTCTCGGTCGGCCCGTATCCGTTGTACAGCCGGCGCCCCGGCGCCCACCGGGACACGAGTTCGGGCGGGCAGGCCTCGCCGCCGACGGTGACGTCGGCGAACCGCTCCAGTCCCGCGGGGTCGAGTGAGGCCAGGGCGGCCGTGGTGACGAATGCGTGCGTGATCCGGCGGTCGCGGATCAGTTCGGCGAGTTCGTCGCCGCCGAACAGGGTGGGCGGCGCGATCACCATCGTCGCCGCGGCGCCGAACGCCTGCAGGTATTCGAACAGGGATCCGTCGAAGCTCGGTGTCGAGAAATGCAGCGTGCGGGATTCCGGGCCCGCCCCGAATCGGGCGAGTTGGTCGCGCGCGAAGTTGTCGAGGCCGTGGTGCGTGACGGTCACGCCCTTCGGCGTTCCGGTGGAGCCCGAGGTGTACACGAGATAGGCGGCGGTGTCGAGAGTGACCGGTCCCGCGCGGTCGCCGTCGTCGACCGGTGCGGCGGAGGCGGTGTCGCATTCGGCGGCGAACGCGGGGTCGTCGAGCACCAGCCACACCGTGCTCTCGGGCAGGCGGCCCCGGTGGCCGGAAGTCGTGAGGCCGAGCGCGCACCCTGAATCGGTGAGCATGTGGTCGATGCGTTCGCCGGGATAGTTCGGGTCGACGGGCACGAACGCGGCCCCGGTCTTGGCCACCGCCCACGTGCACAGCACCGAGTCGACCGACCGTGGGACACCCACGGCCACCCCGGTTTCCGGTGCGGCTCCCCGCGCGATCAACACCCGTGCGAGCCGGGTCGACCGCTCGTCCAGCTCCCGGTACGACACCTCCACGTCGCCGGACGACAGGGCGACCGCATCAGGGTCGACCGCGGCGGCGTCGGTGAAGATCCGGGCGAGCGTGCGGGTGGAGCCGCCCGCGCCGCCGCGGACCGGAACCAACTCCGCGCGCTCCCGCTCGGTGAGCAGCGACAGCCGGGCCAGCGGAGTGTCGGGGTGCGTGCAGGCGTCGAGCATCCGCACCACCCGCGCGGCGATGCTCTCGATGTCCGCGGGGCCGAACAGGTCGGGCACGTATTCGAATTTCAGGTGCAGGCGCGCATCCGCCGACGCCACCAGGCTCAGCGGGTAGTGGGCGGCGTCGCGGGCCTCCACCCCGGTCACGCGGAGTCCCGCGATGTCGGTGTCTTCCGACATTCCGGCACGGTCCACCGGATACGACTCGAACACCGTGAGGGTGTCGAACCCGACGCCGGGCCCCGCGGCGTTCCGGATCTGCGCGAGACCGGTGTAGTGGTGGTCGAGCATGGCGGCCTGTTCCGCCTGCACCCGCTCGAGCAGCGCACCCACCGTCTCGCCGGGGCGCAGCGTGATCCGCACCGGCACGGTGTTGATGAACAGTCCGACCATCGTCTCGATCCCGGACAGTTCCGGCGGGCGCCCGGACACGGTGGCGCCGAACACGACGTCGTCGCGCCCGGTGAGCATTCCGAGCACGACGCCCCACGCCGTCTGCAGAATGCTGTTGAGCGTGAGGCCCCGTGTGCGGGCGAATTCGCGCAGCAGACCGGTCCGGTCCTCGTCGAGGTCGAACACCCATTCCTGCGAGACGGTGGACAGTTGCCGCGCCCGGTCGCCGGGGACCAGCAGTGTCGGTTCCTCGACTCCGGCGAGCGCGTCCGCCCATGCGCGCGCCGACCCGTCGGTGTCGCGTCCGCTCAGCCACGTCAGGTAGTCGCGGTAGTCCCGCACGCGCGGCAGCGGCGCCGGGTCGCCGTCCGTGGCGTACAGCGTGAGCAGTTCACGGATCAGCAGCGGCATCGACCAGCCGTCGAGAAGGATGTGGTGGTTCGTCGACACGAGCCGGCAGCGACCCCCGGCGGTCCGGATCAGGAGGAAGCGGATCAGCGGCGCGGTGGTCATGTCGAACGGGGTGGTCCGGTCGGCGGCCAGCAGTCGCTCGATCTCCGCTTCGGCCGCGTCGCCGTCCGATCCGCTGAGGTCGATTTCCTTCCAGAGTAACGTAATTCGACCCGCGACCACCTGTACGGCCCCGCCGTCGGAGTCGTGGCAGAACGCGCTGCGCAGGTTGGGATGACGGTCGAGGAGGGCGCCTGCGGCCCGGTGCAGCCGGGCCGCGTCGACGTGGCCGCCGAGGTCGAGAATCAGCTGGACGAGGTAGGCGTCCACCGATTCGTCGGCCAGTTCGGCGTGGAACAGCATGCCGGCCTGCAGCGGCGACAGCGGCCAGACGTCGGTCGTGTCGGGGTAGCGCTGCGCGAGGTCGTCGATCGCGTCCTGACCGAGTCGCACCAGGTTCAGGTCGGACGGGGTGAAGCCGCCGCCACCGGAGCGGGCATGCGCGGTGAGGGCCTCCAGTGCCCGTACCCACAGGCGCGCGAGGTCGTCGACGTCCTCCGCCGCGATCACTCCGACGGGGAACGACCACGTCGCGGTGAGGACCGGCCCGGCGGTGGTGTCGGTGGTTCGGGCGTTCACGTCGACGACGGCTGCCGCGGGCAGCCCCGACTGCGCGGCGGCGGCGAGTCCCTCGTCGGACAGCGGCGCCCAGTCACCGTCCGGGGCGGTACCCGCACCGAGCCTGCCGAGGTAGTTGAAGCTCACCTGCGGGCTCGCGGCGGCGGACAGTTCCGCGGCCGTGGCCTCACCGAGGTACCGGAGGAGCCCGAACCCGATGCCGTGGTCCGGGATCGACCGCAACCGCTCCTTCACCGCCTTCATCGCGGCGCCCGCGGCGGGGCCGGCCGCGAACGCGTCGTCGAGGTCCACGCCGACCAGGTCGAGTGCCACCGGGAAGATCGTGGTGAACCAACCGACCGTGCGGGCCAGGTCGGCGCCGGGAACCACCTGTTCCTCGCGGCCGTGTCCCTCGAGGTTCACGAGAGCGCCGGACGAGGAGATCCCGCGGTCCCGGCGCCAGCGGACGAGGGCCAGCGCCAGCGCCGTGAGCAACCCGTCGCCGACGGCACCGTGGAACGCCTGCGGGAGCGTCGTCAGCAGCGCCTCGGTCACGGCGACGGGAAGCTGGACCTCGACGGCGGAGGTCTCCGTGTCGGCTGCGGTGAGCGGCCGCGACCCGAGGGGCGGGTCGGGGGTGTCGAGCATCCGCCGCCAGAGGTCGAGTTCGGCTGTGCGGGAGGATTCCTGCGCCACATCGGTGAGGGCGTGCGCCCACCGTCGCATCGACGTTCCCGTGGGCGGCAGGGCGGGCGCGTCGCCCGACAGCACCCGGGCGCAGGCGAGGGCGAGATCGGGAACGAGGATGCGCCACGACACCCCGTCGACCACCACGTGATGGGCGACGATCAGCAGCCGTCCGCGGGCGGCCGGGGTCGCGCCGCCCGGGAACCACACCGCCTGCACCATCACCCCCGACTCCGGGTCGAGCCGGCCGGCGGCGGCGTCCAGTTCGCGGGCCGCGGCGTCGGTGAAGGAGTCCGCCGCGCCGAGGGGCACCGTGCGCACCACCGACGTCGCCCGGACCCAGCCGGGCGGGGCCGTCGTCATGGCCCAGCCGTGCTCGGCCCGGTCGCTGGGGTACAGCCGGGCGCGCAGGACGTCGTGCCGGTCCAGCACGGCCTGCATCGCCGCCGTCAGCGTGTCCTCGTCGAGTTCGGCGGGCGTCCGGAACAGCGCGGCCTGCGAGTACCGGCGGAAGTCGCCGTCCCGGCCCAGCATCCAGTGCACGATCGGGGACAGGGGGAACTCGCCGACGCCGCCGCCGGGGAGCTCCGCGAGCGTCACGGCCTCCTCCCCCGTGGTCGCGACCTCCGCGAGCGCGGCGACCGTCTTGCGCTCGAACACCTCCCGCGGGGTGATCACCACCCCGGACGCCTTCGCCCGCGTGACCAGTTGGATGGACATGATGGAATCGCCGCCCACCGCGAAGAACGAATCGTCGACACCCACCGAGTCCAGACCGAGCACCTCGGCGAACAGGCCGGCGAGGATCCGCTCCGTCTCGGTCGCGGGGGCCCGGCCCAGCGACACCCGCTGACCGAAGTCCGGTTCGGGCAGCGCGCGGCGGTCGAGTTTGCCGTTCACGGTGAGCGGCAGAGCGTCGAGGACGACCACGGCCGCGGGCACCATGTGCGCCGCCAGCCGCCCGGCCACCTGATCGACGATTCCGGCGGGGTCGAGCCCCCTGCCCGCCTCGGGCACCACGTACCCCACCAGACGTTCCCGCCGAGCCGACACGACGGACTGCGCCACGCCGTCGCAGGCGAGAAGCGCCGACTCCACCTCACCGAGCTCGATGCGGAAGCCCTTGATCTGCACCTGGAAGTCATTGCGGCCCAGATATTCCAGCTGTCCGTCCGCGTTCCACCGGCCCAGGTCGCCGGACCGGTACATCCGGGAGCCGGGGGTGCGCGGGTCGGCCACGAACCGGGTTGAGGTGAGCGCGAACCGGCCCAGATAGCCGCGGGACACCTGCGCGCCCGACACGTAGAGTTCGCCGACCACGCCCGGCGGCACCGGGTGCAGGCGGGCGTCGAGCACGTACACGCGCAGGCCGGGCAGTCCCCGGCCGATCACGGACGCGGACGCGCGGGCCGCGAGTTCCGCGTCCAGCGGCAGGTGACTGACGTGCACGGTGGTTTCCGTGATGCCGTACATGTTGACCAGCACCGGGGCGGTGTCGGCGCGGCGCGTGTACCAGCGGGTGAGCTGGCCCAGATCGAGGGCCTCGCCGCCGAACACCACGACACGGAGGTCGAGGTCGATGCCGCCGGCCGCCCGGTCCGCCTCGGCCAGCTGGTAGAACGCGGTCGGGGTCTGATTCAGGACGGTGACGTTCTCGTCCCGCAGCAGCCGCAGGAACATGTCGGGTGAGCGGGTCGTGAAGTAGTCGACCACCACCAGCCTGCCGCCGTGGAGCAGCGCACCCCACAACTCCCAGACGGAGAAGTCGAACGCCGCCGAGTGGAACATGGTCCACACGTCGGAGGCGTCGAACCGGAACAGCGGCCACGTGTTCGCGAACAGGGTGGCGACGTTGCGGTGCGCCACCTGAACGCCTTTCGGCTGTCCCGTCGACCCGGAGGTGTAGATGACGTACGCCACCGCGTCCGGGTGCAGCGGTCCCGACCGGTCCCGGTCGGTCACCGGCAGCGCCGACGTTCGGTCCAGTTCGGCCGTCGTGTCCGCGCTGTCGACGACGAGGATCGGGACCCCGCTCGCCCGGACCGCCCCGGACTCCTCCGCCGTGGTCAGCACGCACACGGGCCGGGCGTCGGCGAACACGTACGCCAGCCGCTCCGCGGGATACGTGACGTCGACGGGCACGTATCCGGCCCCCGACTTCACCACCGCGAGAAGAGCCACGACCAGGTCCACCGACCGCGCGGCGGCGACGGCCACCAGCGTCTCGGGGCCCGCACCGCGGCCGATCAGCAACCGTGCCAGTCGATTAGACCGGGAGTCCAACTCGGCGTAGGTGAGCGAGACGCCCTCGCACACGACGGCCGTCGCACCGCGGGACCGGCCGGCAGCCCGCTCGAACAGTTCCGGAAGGGTCGCGTCGGCGGCGAACCCGACACGCGGTGGCAGCACGAGGGCCCGCTCCCGCGGGTCCAGCAGTTCGATATCGCCCACCGGCAGAGCCGGTGTCGCAGCGATCGATTCGAGCACGCGCAGGAATCGTTCCGCGAACCGGTTCACGGTATCCCGATCGAGCACATCCGTCGCGAACCGCAGTCCGGCGGCGAGTCCGGCGGGCGCACCGTCCTCGTCGACGTGTTCGGCGAGACTCAGTTCCAGATCGAACTTCGCGACGCCGAGATCCACGTCGACCGAATCGACGGTGAGTCCCGGTAGCTCGAGGTGCGTGCCCTCCGCGTTCCGGAACTCGACGAGCACCTGGAACAGCGGGGCGTGCGACGTGGACCGTTCGGGGGCGAGATCGTCGACCAGCCGCTCGAACGGGATGTCCGCGTGCTCGAACGCGCCGAGGTCGGCCGCCCGGACCGCGGCGAGCACCTCACCGAACGACGCCCGCGGGTCGATGTCCGTTCGCAGGACGAGCGTGTTGACGAACATGCCCACCACGTCGTCGAGCGCCGCCTGACCGCGACCGGCGACCGGCGTGCCCATCGTGACGTCGCCGGTGCCCGACAGCCGGGACAGCAGCACCGCGAACGCCGCGTGGACGGCCATGAACAGGCTCGCATTGTGCTGGGCGGCAAGCGCACTCAACGACCGGTGCAACCGCGCGGGCACGTCGAATCCGACGACGGCACCCCGGTGCGAGCGCTGGGCGGGCCGCGGCCGGTCCAGCGGGATCTGCAGTACCTCGGGCACCCCGGCCAGCGCGCCGGTCCAGTAGGCGAGTTGCCGCGACATCACCGAGTCGGGTTCGTCCACCCCGCCGAGGACGTCCCGCTGCCACACGCTGTAGTCGGCGTACTGCACCGGCAGCGGCGTCCAGCCGGGGGTCTCCCCCACGGTCCGGACGGTGTACGCCAGCATGACGTCGCGGGCGAGCGGAATCATGGAGAACCCGTCGGCGGCGATGTGGTGCACCACGATGGCCAGGACGTGTTCCGTGGCGTCCAGCACGAACAGGGCTGCGCGGAAGGGGATCTCGTCGCTCACGTCGAAGCCTCTGTCGACGAGGCCGGCGAGGGCGTCCCGGAGATCGCGGCCACCGGACACGGCTATCGGCTCGAGACTCGGGGTCGCCCGTCCGGCGTCGACGATCACCTGGTGCGGTCCGTCGACCGCGCCGGGGAACACGGTGCGCAGCGATTCGTGCCGCTCCACCACATCACCGACCGCCGCGTGCAGGGCGGCGCGGTCGAGGTCGCCGGTCAGTCGCAGCGCGACCGGAATGTTGTACGCGGGCGAGGACGGGTCGAACTGGTTCACGAACCACATGCGTTGCTGCGCCAGCGACAGCGGTATCCGGTCGGGGCGCGGTCGCACGGCGAGCGCCACCGGCCGGCCGTACGCCGGCGACGCCGATTCGATCCGGACCGCGAGGTCCGCGACCGCCGGTGCGTCGAACAGCGCGGCCACGCCGATCCCGGCGTCGAGGGCGGAGTTGATGCGCGCGACCGCCCGGGTGGCGCTCAGCGAGTCGCCGCCGAGTGCGAAGAAGCTGTCGTCCGCGCCGACGCGCGGGACACCGAGCACGTCCGCGAACACCTGCGCGACGGCCTCCTCGACGGGTGTGGTGGGCGCGCGGTAGCCGATGATCGAGGAGACGAATTCCGGTGCAGGCAGCGACTTCCGGTCCAGCTTGCCGACCGGAGTCAGGGGGATCTCGTCGAGCACCACCACGGCGGCGGGCACCATGTACTTGGGCAGGACCCGGCCCGCGAACGCGAGCACGTCGGGCGCCGCCACCTCCTCGCCGTCGTGCGGCAGGACGTACGACACGAGCGCCGTGTCGCCCAGCGGTCCGGGGCGGCCGAGGGTCGCGGCGAAGTCGACGTGCGGGTGGGTGGTGAGCACGGCATCGATCTCCCCGAGCTCGACGCGCTGACCGCGGATCTTCACCTGGAAATCGCTGCGTCCGAGGTATTCGAGCGTGTGGTCCCGGCACCACCGCACGACGTCTCCCGTGCGGTACATGCGGCCGCCCGCGTACGGGTTGGCAACGAACCGTTCCGCGGTGAGCGCGGGCCGCCGGTGGTAGCCGCGGGCCAGCGCCGGTCCCGAGATGTACAGTTCGCCCGGCACCCCGGCCGGGACGGGTTGCAGCCGCGCGTCGAGGACGGACAGCACGATGCCGCGGACGGGACCGCCGATCGTGACCGGCTCCCCCGGGGCCATCGGCCTGCTGAACGTGGTGAGGATGGTGGCCTCGGTGGGTCCGTAGCCGTTGAACATTCCGCGGTCCGTGCCCCACGTGGCCACCAGTTCGTCACCGACGGCGTCGCCGGCCACGACGAGCGCCTCGAGGTGCTCGATCCCGTCGTTCTCCACGGTGGCGAGCACGGCAGGGGTGATGCAGGCGTGGGTGATCCGTTCCCGCCGGAGCAACTCCGCGAGTTCCGCGCCGCCGTAGACGTCCGGTGGTGCGACCACGAGGGCCGCACCGGCAGCACACGATTGGACGAGTTCGAGTATCGCCACGTCGAAACTGGGCGAGCAGATGTGCAGACAACGCGAGTCGGGCGACACGGTGTAGTGCTCGGTCTGTTCGGTGAGCAGATTTGCCAGCCCACGATGGGTGACGACGACGCCCTTCGGCCTGCCCGTGGACCCGGACGTGTAGATCGCGTACGCCGCGTGGTCGACGTCGAGCACCGACCGGCGATCGACGTCGGTGACGCGGGCGGCGGTGGCGGCCGACCAGGTGCCGTCGAACGCCGGTTCGTCGAGCACGAGCCACGGCACCGAACCGGGCAACCGGTTGCGGTGAGCCGACGTCGTCACACCCAGTGCCGCACCGGAATCGGCCAGCATGTGCTCGATGCGGTCGGGCGGATAGTTCGGGTCGACGGGCACGAACGCCGCACCCGCCTTCGCCACCGCCCACACGGCGAGCACCGATTCTGCCGACCTCGGGAGTCCGAGCGCGACGAACGTCTCCGGGCCGGCACCCCGTTCGATGAGCAGGCGCGCCAACGCGTTCGATCGGGTGTCGAGGTCGCGGTAGCTCGTCTCGCGTCCGTCGACGACGATCGCGGGCGCGTCCGGTCGGTCGCCCGCCGCCGCGGTGAGAATCTCGGGCAGCGTTCGCGGTGAACCCGCGGGGGCGCCGGGAACCGCGGTGAATTCCCGGAGTTCGGCCTCCGACAGCAGGGTGAGGTGTGCAACGGGAGTGTCGATGTCCGACTGCAGGATCTGCAGGGCACGCGCGACCCGGGCCGCCACCGACCCCGCGAACTCGCTGTCGAAGACGGTCGGCTGGTACCGCAGTCGCAGGTGCAGTCCCGCGTCGACGTGCGCCATCAGGGTGAACGGGTAGTGGGTGGAATCGATTCCCTCGACCCCCGCGACGCGCATGCCGTCGATGTCGGTGTCCTCGGTCAGCCCCATCCGGTCCACCGGATACGACTCGAACACGGTGAGCGTGTCGAAGGCGGCGCCCTCTCCGACGGCGCGCTGGATGTCGGTGAGCCCGAGGTAGTGGTGGTCGAGGAGCGCGGACTGTTCGCTCTGGAAGCGCTGCAGCAGGTCCGCGAGTGTTTCGTCGCGGCGCAGGCGGAGCCGGACGGGCACCGTGTTGATGAACAGCCCGACCATGGTCTCGATGCCGGCGACGGCCGGTGGACGCCCGGACACGGTGGCCCCGAACGTGACGTCCTCGCGGGTGCCGAGCGTGGTGAGCACGAGTCCCCATGCCACCTGGACGAGCGTGTTCATCGTCAGCCCGCGCTCCCGGGCGAGCGCCTCGAGTTCCCGGGTCTTCTCCTCACCCACGTCGAGGCGCACGTCCTCCGGTTCGGCGAAACCGTGCTCGCCGCGCGCCGCGGGTGCGACGAACGTCGGCTCGTCCGCGCCGGCGAGGGCGGATACCCAGGCGGCCGTGGACCGTTCGCGGTCCTGGGCGCCGACCCACTCCAGATAGTCGCGGTAGGACGTGACGCGGGGAAGGGCCGCCGGGTCGCCGCCGGTGGCGTAGAGGATCAGCAGATCCTTGATCACCAGCGGTGTCGACCAGCCGTCGAGGAGGATGTGGTGATGGGTGACGACCAGCCGGTACCGATCGGGTGCAGTGCGCAGCAACGTGAACCGGAGCAGCGGGGCCGTCGACATGTCGAACGGGACCGCCCGGTCGGCGGCCAGCAGGGCCGCCATTTCCGCCGAGATCCTGGCCTCGTCGAGATGTGCGAGATCGACGTCGGTCCACGGAGCGGTCACCGAATTCAGGACCACCTGCACCGGGCCGCCGCCCGAGTCGGCGAATGCCACGCGGAGGTTCGCGTGCCGGTCGAGCAGACCCTGTGCGGCGCGGCGCAGTCTCGGGGAGTCGACACTGCCGCGGAGATCGAGCACCAGTTGCACCTGATACGCGTCGAGCCGGTGTTCGGACAGCTGAGCGTGGAACAGCAGACCCGCCTGCAGCGGTGACAACGACCAGATGTCCGCGAGGTCCGGGTAGGTGAGCTCGAGCCGGTCGATGTCGGATTGCCCGACGGACACCAGGTCGAGGTCCGACGGTGTGAGCCCGCCGGCGCCCGGCCGGCCGGCGTGCTCGGCCAGGGCGGTGAGGCCCCGGACCCACAGTGCGGCGAGTTCGTCCACGTCCTCCGCGGCCAGCACACCGGTGGGGTACGACCACGTCGCGGTCAGCACGGGCTCGCCGCCGCGGACGGTGGTCGCCGCGTTCACGTCCACGATCCAGGCGGTGGGCATGTCGTGGTTCTGGGTTCCGCCGAGGTCCGTGCTTCCCTCGACGGGCAGCCAGGGCACGTCGCCGGCACTCGTCGCCACCCGGCCGAGGTAGTTGAAACTGATCTGCGGCGGCCGGAACCGGTGCAGCGCCGGCGACGTGTCCGCGTCCAGGTACCGCAGCATGCCGTATCCGATGCCGTGGTCGGGGACGGCGAGGAGTTGCTCCTTGACCGCCTTGATCGCGGCCCCGGCCGGGGCGTCGCCGGCGTAGGCGGCATCGATGTCGATGCCCGTGAGGTCGAGCCGCACCGGGAACAGGGTGGTGAACCACCCGACGGTGCGCGACAGGTCGGCGCCGGGAACGACGTGGTCTTCGCGACCGTGGCCCTCGAGGTTGATCAGCGCGTCGGCCGTGTGCGTTCCGCGGTCGCGCCGCCACCGGATCAACGCGAGCGTCAACGCGGTGAGGAGACCGTCGCCCACGGCTCCGTGGAAGGTGGCGGGCAGCGTGGTGAGCAGTGCCGCGGTGACGTTCGCCGGCACGTCGACGGTGCGGCGGCCCGTGGTGGCGTCGACGTCGACGGCCGGGTCCAGAGGCCGGGAGCCGAGGAGCGGATCGGCACCGTCCAGGATCGACTGCCACCGTTCCCCCTCGGCGAGCCGGTCCCGCACCGCGTCGGTGAGTCCGTGTGCCCACCGCCGCATCGACGTTCCGACCGCGGGCAGCGCGGCGGGCGCCCCCGCGACGGCACGGGCGTGCGCCGCCGCGAGATCCGCGATCAGGATCCGCCACGACACACCGTCGACGACCAGATGGTGCGCGACCAGCAGGAGCCGCCCCTGCCCGCCCGGGCCGTCGAACCAGAGCACCCGCACCATGCTGGCCGAGGCCGGATCCAGCCGGTCCGCCGCCGCGTCCAGTGCGCCTCGCGCGACCGGATCGAAGGCGCTCGCGTCGAACGACGGCACGGGCACTCGATGGATCAGCGCGTCGGCCGATACCGACCCGGTGGGCAGCACCGTCATCCGCCACTGCCCCTCCGCGTCGGATGCGAGGCGTGCGCGCAGCATGTCGTGCCGGTCCAGCACCGCGTCCACGGCGGCGACGAGGTCGTTCCGGCGCAGCCCCGGCGGTGCGGTCACCAGCACCGCCTGCGAGAACCGGTCCAGGCGACCCGCGCTGCGCTCCAGCATCCATGCGACGACCGGTGTCAGCGGGACCGGGCCGACGCCGCCGCCGGGCAGTTCCTCCAGCACCACGGCGTCCGCGCGTTCCTGGTGGGCGACCTCGGCGAGACCGGCCACGGTCCTGCGCTCGAACACGTCGCGCGGTGAGAGGAGCAGGCCCGCGGCCTTCGCCCGGGCCACCAGCTGGATCGACATGATGCTGTCGCCGCCGAGCGCGAAGAACGAATCGTCCACGCCCACCGCGTCGAGTCCCAGCACGTCCCGGAACAGGCCGGCGAGCAGCACCTCGGCCTCGGTGCGCGGCGGGCGGCTGTCGGTGACGCCGACACCGAAGTCCGGTTCCGGCAACGCCTTCCGGTCGATCTTGCCGTGGACCGTCACCGGGAGGGCGGCGATGACGAGCACGGCGGCGGGCACCATGTAGGACGCGAGCCGCTCACCGGCGAACCGGAGCAGTGCGGCGGGATCGACGGTCGCTCCGGGTTCGGGCACCACGTACCCGATCAGCCGGTGACCCGAGTGGCCGTCGCGGCGCACGTCCGCGACGGCCGCCGCCACGGCGTCGTGGGCGAGGAGGACCGACTCCACCTCGCCGAGTTCGATCCGGAAGCCGCGGATCTTCACCTGGAAGTCGGTGCGTCCGAGGTAGTCGAGTTGCCCGCCGGGCGTCCAGCGCACCAGGTCGCCGGTCCGGTACATCCGGCTCCCCGGCCGTCCGAAGGGGTTGGCCACGAAGCGTTCCGCAGTGAGGGGGTGCCGCCCGTGGTAGCCGCGTGCGAGTGCGGGACCGGCGAGGTACAACTCCCCCGCGACACCGACCGGGACGGGGTGCAGCCGCGCGTCGAGAACGGCCTCGGTGAAGCCGAGCGTCGGCGCCCCGATCGTGACCGGCTCTCCCGGCACCAGCGCGGTGCTGATGCTCGACACCACGGTCGCCTCCGTCGGCCCGTACGCGTCGAACATCGCCCGGCCCGGCGCCCAGCGGGCCACCAGTTCGGGCGGGCACGACTCACCGCCGGTCACCACGCACTCCACGCCCTCGAGGCCGGCGGGATCGACCGACGCGAGCGCCGCCGGCGTGACGAAGCAGTGCGTGACCCGCTCCCGCCTCAGCAACTCCGCCAGTTCGTCGCCGCCGTACACGGACGGGGACGCGATCACCATCGTCGCGCCCGGACCGACCGCGAGCATCAGCTCGAGCACGGACGCGTCGAAGCTCGGCGACGCGAAGTGCAGGGTGCGCGAATCCGCGGTCGTCCCGAATGTGTCCTGTTCCGTCGCAGCGAAATTCGCCAGCCCGCGGTGGGTGGTCACCACCCCCTTCGGCAGGCCGGTGGATCCCGACGTGTAGATCAGGTACGCCGGGTGGTCGACGTGCAGGGCCGATGTGCGGTCGGCGTCCGTCACCGCGGAGGGCGGCAGCAGCGACAGTTCGGCCTCCCTCCCCGGATCGGCAGACACCAGCCACGGAATCGACGACGGCAGGCCGGCCCGGAGCGCGGCCGTGGTGATGCCCGCGACGGCACCGGAGTCCGTGAGCATGTATGCGATGCGCTCGGCGGGATGGTCGGGGTCGACCGGAAGGAACGCGGCCCCAGTCTTCGCCACCGCCCAGACGGCCAGCACGCTGTCGATCGACCGCGACAACGCCAGCGCCACCACCTGTTCCGGTCCGGCGCCGCGATCGATCAGCAGTCGGGCGAGCCGGTTCGACCGCTCGTCGAGGTCTCGGTACGACACCTGGCGGCCCTCGAAGGACAGCGCCGCGGCGTCCGGGTGCGCCGCCGCGGCAGCCGTCAGCACCTGCGGCAGCGTGCGCGGCGCCACCCCGCCGCCCCCGCTCGCCGACGTCAGCGCGGCCCGCTCGCCGGACCCGAGAACGTCGACGTCGCCGACCGGCGCGTCCGGCGCGGCGGTGACGGCGGCGAGGATCCGAACCAGCCGGTCGGCGAACACGGACACGGTGGTCTCGTCGAAGATGTCGGTGGCGTAGCCGAGTGCCGCACCGATGCCCGCGGGATGTCCGGCGGCGTCCACGTTCTCCCGCAGGGTCAGCTGCAGATCGAAGTTGATCGTGTCGAACGCGAGATCGAGGGGTTCGACGTGTAATCCCGGCAACTCCAGTTCGGGGCGCTCGGTGTTCTGGAATTCCAGCATCACCTGGAACAGCGGCGAATACGCGGTGGACCGCGACGGCCGCAGGCTCTCGACGACCCCTTCGAACGGGACGTCGGCGTGGGTGAACGCCCCGAGGTCGGCGTCCCGGACCTGTGCGAGAAGGTCCGCGAACGTGCAGGCGCCGTCGACCGGTGTGCGGAGCACGAGGGTGTTCACGAACATCCCGACCAGGTCGTCGAGTTCGGCCGCGCCCCGGCCCGCGACGGGTGTGCCCACCGCGACGTCGTCCGACGCGCTCAGCCGCGACAGCAGCACGGCCAGCGCGGCGTGCAGGGCCATGAACACGGTCGATCCGTGCCGACGGGCCACCCGCACCACACCCTGGTGCAGCTCCGCCGCGATCTCGAACTCCACGCGGCCCGCTCCGAGGGCCCTGGCCGCCGGACGGGGCCGGTCGGTCGGCAGTTCCAGCACGTCGGGGAGGTCGGCCAGCGTCGAGGCCCAGTACTGCAGTTGCCGCGCGAACGGCGACTCGTCGTCGTCCTCCGCCCCGAGGAGGTCGCGCTGCCACAGCGTGTAGTCGGCGTACTGCACGGGCAGCGGAACCCAGTCGGGCGCGACGCCGTGCACCCGGGCGGTGTACGCCGACAGGACGTCCCGGGCGAGCGGAACCATCGAGAACCCGTCCGCCGCGATATGGTGGACGACGACGGCCAGCACGTGCTCGCTCTCGTCCACCGCGAACAGCCGGGCCCGCACCGGCGCCTCCGCGGTCACGTCGAATCCCGCCGAATGGAGGAGACGGAGTTCCCGGTCGAGGTCCGCAGGCGCGACGGCACGCGGTGTGAGAACGGGCGCCACCTCGTCCGCCGGCAGGATCACCTGCCGCGGACCGCGGTCGGTGAGGGGGAACACGGTGCGCAGCGATTCGTGCCGCTCGACGACGTCGGCGAGAGCCGCCTGCAGCGCCGCGTGATCGAGCGTGCCCGCGAGGCGGAGTGCGATCGCGACGTTGTATGCCGCACTGGCCGTATCGAACTGGTTGATGAACCACATCCGCTGCTGGGCGAGCGACAGCGGGACCTCCCGCGCCGGGTCCCGCGGGGCGGGCCGGGTCGCTGCCCGCGCGGCCCCGACCTCCGCGCGGGCAGCGAGCCCGGCGACGGTCGGGGCGTCGAACACGTCGCGCACCCCGAGTCGGTCGCCGACCGCGGCGTTGATGCGGGCCACGAGGCGGGTCGCGGTCAGCGAGTTCCCGCCGAGCGCGAAGAAGTTGTCGTTCACCCCGGCCCGGGCGACGCCGAGCAGGTCGGCGAACACGGCGGCGACGATCTCCTCGACCGGATTGCGCGGCGCGACGAATCCCACCGTCGACGCGCCGAAGTCGGCCTCCGGCAGCGCCTTCCGGTCGAGTTTGCCGTTGACGGTCAGCGGTAGCGCGTCGATCACCACCACCGCGGACGGCACCATGTACGACGGTACCGCCCGCCCGACCGCGTCGAGCACCGTGCCCGGATCGACGTCCGCTCCCGCCTCCGGCACCACGTAGCCCACCAGCCGGTCGCCGTCCCGGTCGTCGCCGCGCACCACGACCACCGATTGCGCCACCCCCGCGCACGCGGCCAGGGCCGCCTCCACCTCGCCGAGTTCCACCCGGAATCCGCGGAGCTGCACCTGGAAGTCGCTGCGCCCCACGTATTCGAGCCGGCCGCCCGCACCCCATTTCACGACGTCGCCCGACCGGTACATGCGCGCGCCCGCGCAATCGCGCGCGAACGGGTCGGCGACGAAACGGGTTGCGGTCAGGGCGGACCGGCCGAGGTAACCGCGGGTCACCTGATCTCCCGACACGTACAGCTCGCCCACCACCCCGGGCGGCACCGGATGCAACCGGCTGTCGAGCACGTAGACCCGCAGACCCGGGAGCCCGCCGCCGATCACCGAACCCGCCGCCGACGCCGCCTGTGCCCGGTCCAGAGCCAGGAAGCTGACGTGCACCGTCGTCTCGGTGATGCCGTACATGTTCACCAGCAACGGAGCGCGGTCGTCGTGCCGCGCGTACCACCGCTCCAGCTGTCCGACGTCGAGGGCCTCGCCGCCGAAGATGACGTGCCGCAACGACAATGGTGTGCGGTCGGGGTCCTCGACGGCGCCGGCCGCCCGGTCGGCCTCGGTCAGCTGGTAGAACGCCGTCGGGGTCTGGTTCAGTACCGTCACCCGCTCCCGGCGGAGCAGTTCCAGGAACGTGTCCGGCGACCGCGCGGTGAAGTAGTCGACGAGCACCAGGCGGCCACCATGGACGAGCGCTCCCCACAGTTCCCAGACGGAGAAGTCGAAGGCGTACGAATGGAAGAGTGTCCACACGTCGGAGGCGTCGAATCCGAACAACTCCCGGGTGTTGGCCAGCAGCGTGACGAGGCAGCGATGGGACACCTGCACGCCCTTCGGTCTGCCGGTCGATCCCGACGTGAAGATCACGTACGCGACAGCGTCCGGCCACAGCGGCCGCAACCGGTCCGCGTCGGTGACCGGCAGCCCGGACAGCCGCGCCGCCGCACCGGCCGTGTCCGGATCGTCGATCACCAGCCACGGAATTCCGGCCGGCACCCGCGCGGCGAATTCGGTGCTCACCACGGCGCAGACGGGCTGCGCGTCCGCGAACATCGCCGTCACTCGCTCCGCAGGGTAGCTCGTGTCGACCGGGACGTATCCGCCGCCGGCCGCGAGGACCGCCAGCAGCGTCACCACGAGGGCGGGGGTGCGATCGACCATCACCGCGACCAGCGACTCGGCGCCCACACCCTCGGCGATCAGCAACCGCGCCAACCGGTTCGCCCGCTCGTCCAGCTCACGGTAGGTCAGCGTCTCGGCCCCGCCCACCACCGCGGTGGCGTCCGGGGTATCCGCGGCCACCCGGGCAAACATGTCGACCACCGTCTGCGCGTCCGCGGCGACCCCCTCGCGGTTCCACCCGTACAGCACCAGGTCCCGCTCGGCCGTGCCGAGGACCACGATGTCGCCCACCACCGACGCCGGATCGTCCACCACCGCCCGCAGGACCCGCACGAAGCGTTCGCCGAATCCCTCCACCGACGGCCCGTCGAACACGTCCGTCGCGTAGAGGAACGCGGCCGCCATGCCCGCGGCCGTCCCCTTGTCGTCGTGGTACTCGGCGAGCGACAGCTGCAGGTCGAACTTGGCGACCCCCGGATCGACGTCCACCGCCTCGACGGTCAGGCCCGGCAGTTCCAGATGCGCGCGGACGGTGTTCTGGAATTCGAGCAGCACCTGGAACAGCGGCGAGTGGGACGTCGACCGGGACGGCGCCAACTCGTCGACGACGCTCTCGAAGGGAACGTCCGTGTGCCCGAACGCACCCAGATCCGTGTCGCGGGCCCGGGCGAGCACGTCGGTGAACGCCTCGGCCGGGTCCACCCGCATCCGCAGTACCAGCGTGTTGACGAACATCCCCACCAGGTCGTCCAGCGCCGCCTCGCCACGGCCCGCGATGGGGGTGCCGATGGCGACGTCGTCCGACCCGGACACCCGCGACAGCAGCACGGCCAGCGCCGCGTGCATCACCATGAACAGCGTCGCGTTGTGCTCGCGCGCGAGCAGGAGCAGCTGCCGGTGCAGGCCCGCGTCGATCGAGAACGGCGCCGTCGCGCCCGCGAGAGATCTTGTGACGGGTCTGTTCCGATCGAGCGGCAGGGCGCTCACCTCGGGGAGCTCCGCGAGCGCATCCCGCCAATAGTGCAGCTGCCGGGACATGAGGCTGTCCGAATCGTCGGCGCTGCCGAGGAGCCGCCGCTGCCACACGCTGAAGTCGGCGTACTGCACGGGCAGTGGATCCCAGCTCGGCACGCTCCCGGACCGGCGTGCCGAATAGGCCACCATCAGGTCGCGGGCCAGCGGCGCGAGCGACGCCCCGTCGGCTGCGATGTGATGCACCACGATCACGAGGACGTGCTCGTCGGTGCCGGTGCGCAACAACGTTGCCCGCAGCGGGACCGTCGCGCTCACGTCGAACCCGCCGATCAGGAGGGTCGCGATCCGGTCGTGCAGCGAGTCGTCGCCGTCGACCTGCGGGGTGAGATCGGGAACGACGTCCGCGGCATCGATGATCACCTGGTGCGGGCCGTCCGGCGACGCCGGATACACGGTGCGCAACGATTCGTGCCGTTCGATGACGTCGCCCACCGCGGCCGCCAGCGTGTCCGCGTCCAGGGGTCCGGTCAGGCGCACCGCCATCGGGATGTTGTACGCGACCGACGACGTGTCGAACTGGTTGATGAACCACATCCGTTGCTGCGCCAGCGACAGCGGGATCCGCTCGGGACGCTCCCCGACGGTCAGAGGCGGTCGGTCCACGAGTTCCGTGCCCGCGTGCCGCACGAAGGCCGCGAGCAGTTCGGCGGTGGGCGCCTCGAACAGCGCCCGCACACCGACGTCCGATCCGAGCGCCGCGTTGACGCGCGCGATCACCCGCGTCGCCACCAGGGAATTGCCGCCGAGGTCGAAGAAGCTGTCGTCGACACTGATCCGCTCGACTCCGAGGACCTCCGTGAACACCTCGGCGATCGTCTCCTCGACCGGGTCGGCGGGTGCACGGAATTCGGCCGCGGAAGACATGAACCGCGGTTCCGGCAGCGCCGCGCGGTCGAGCTTCCCGACCGGGTTCAGCGGGATCTCGTCCAGCACCACGACCACCGAGGGAACCATGTACGACGGCAACCGGTTCCGCACCTGCCGCAGCAGTTCCGTCGTCTCGATCGGCCTGCCCGGCGCGGGGACGACGTACGAGACCAACACGGTGTCTCCCGACGGTCCGGGCCGCCCGATGGTGACGGCGAGCAGCACATCGGTGTGGGTCTGCAGCATCGCGTCGATCTCGCCCAGCTCGATCCGGAATCCGCGCACCTTCACCTGGAAGTCGCTGCGCCGCAGGTATTCGAGCGTGTGGTCGGGCCGCCAGCGCACCACGTCGCCGGTGCGGTACATCCGGCCCCAGCCGTACGGGTCGGCGACGAATCGCGCTGCCGTCAGACCGGGCCGCCGGTGATAGCCCCGGGCCACACCGGGTCCCGCGATGTACAGCTCACCCGGCACGCCGACGGGCACCGGATGGAGCCGGGCGTCGAGCACCACTTCCTCCGCGCCGCGAATCGGCCCGCCCAGCGTGATCGGGTCACCGGGAGTCATCGGTGCGCTGATGTTCGCCATGATCGTGGTCTCGGTGGGCCCGTATGCGTTGCACAGCCGGCGGCCGGGTGCCCACCGGGCTACCAGTTCGGGCGGGCAGGCCTCCCCGCCCACGACGACGTCGAGGAAGTCGTCGAGACCGTCCGGTGGAATCGTGCCCAGCGCGGCGGTGGTGACGAAGCCGTGGGTGACCCGTTCCGACCGCAGCAGGTCGGCCAGTTCGGCGCCGCCGTACGCGGACGGCGGCACGACCACCATCGTCGCGCCCACGCCGAACGCCTGCAGGTACTCGAACAGGGACGCGTCGAAGCTCGGTGTGGAGAAGTGCAGTGTCCGGGACGATCTGGTGGCACCGAACCGGGCCTGCTGGTCGGCCGCGAACGTGTCCAGCCCCCGGTGGGTGACGGTGACGCCCTTCGGCTGCCCCGTCGAACCGGACGTGTAGATCACGTACGCGGCGTAGTCGAGACGCAGCGGCCGAACCCGATCGGAGTCGGTCACCGGACTGTCGGAGCGGGTATCGCAGTCGGCCCGGAGGTCCGGATCGTCCAGCACCACCCACGGAACGGAATCGTGCATGCTGCCGCGCACCGACGCCTCGGTCAGACCCAGCATCACGCCCGAATCGGCCAGCATGTAGTCGATCCGGTCGGCCGGATAGTTCGGGTCCACCGGAACGAACGCCGCACCGGTCTTCGCGACGGCCCAGACCGACGCCACCGACCGGAACGACCGCGGCAACGCCAGCGCGACGAACGATTCGGGCCCCACCCCCCGGTCGATCAGTATCCGGGCCAGCCGCGTCGACCACCGGTCCAACTCCCCGTACGACAGGTCCTCGCCCTGCCGCGACAGGGCGGTCGCCGCCGGATCGAGGGCCGCCGCATCCGCGAACAGGGTCGGCAGGGAACGCTCGGACCGGCCCGGTCGCCCCCGCACCGGGGTCAGTGCGGAACGCTCCTCGTCGGAGAGGATCTCGACGTCGCCCACCGGAACGTCCGGGCCCGCCGTCATCGCCTCCAGGATGCGGCGGAACCGCTCGGCCGCCACCCGGATCGTGTGCGCATCGAACAGGTCTGCGGCGAAGCCGAATTCGACGCTGACCCCCTCGGGCGCGCCCGCCTCGCCGACCGTTTCGATCACGGACACGCACAGGTCGAGGCCGGCGCGGGCGGCACCGCCCGCGCCGGGCGGCCGGGTGTCCAGCAGCACCTGGACGATCGGTGCGTAGGCGTCCGACCGCGACACGTCGAGCTCTCCGACGAGACGCTCGAACGGGACACGGGTGTGCAGGCGCGCCTGGGCGACGATGTCCCGGACGTGCGACAGGAAGTCGCGGCAGGACGTCCCGCCCGCGTACTGCGAACGAATCACCACGACATCGTGGTAGTCGCCCACATCCACCGCCGTGCCCACCGCGATGTCGCCGCTTCCGGTGACCCGGCCCAGCAGAATCGACAATGCCGTGAGGAACACGGTGCCGGTGCCGGTGCCCACGGCGTCGGCCAGTACCGCCACCCGGCCGTGCACCGCGGCCGGCAACACGACGGTGACCCGGTCACTCGCCTGCGACAACGTCGCAGGTCGCGGCCGGTCGGTCGGCAACGGCAGCAGGTCCGGCAGCCCGGCCAGCGTCCCGCGCCAGTACTCGACGTCCTCCGTCTCACGCAGGAGTTGTTCGCCCGTACGGGCACTGGCCTCGTGGACGCTGCCCAGCCGGGAGTCCGGATCCGCGGTTGCCAGTTCCTCGAGCAGTTCGACGAACTGCCGGTGGTGATCCCGCAGTTCCGGCTCCTCGTAGCGGCTCGGGTTCGCACGGAAGTCCACGAAGATCCGGGTGGGTGTACCGCTCTGATAGACGTTGATCAGCAGGTCCTCGACCGGACCGGACGTGACGATGTGGAAGTCACCGAGCAGCGAGCCCAGCGCTACCTCCTGACGGAACAACATGACGTTCACCATCGGCCCGTACAGTGCCGTCGCCGCGCTCTCCCCGGCGTCGCGGCGGATGTCGTCGAGACTGCACCGCTGATGCCGCAGCGCCCCCACCAGCTCACGCTGCACCTTCTCGATCAGTTCCGCGACGGTGTCCTCGGCACGGACGTGGACGGGGAGCGGTGCCACATTGACGAGCATGCCGCCGGAATTGCGCAGCACCGCGGTGGTCCGCGCCGACACCGGGATGGTCACCAGCACATCGGTTCGTCCGGTGCGCCGCGCGAGATAGCATGCGGCGGCAGCGATGATGGTCGCCGCCGACAGGCTGTCGCGGGAATCGAGAACGGCCACCACATCTTCCGAGAGGACTGCACTCTCCACCGTGCTCGTCGCCGACACCTGTCCCGCCGTCCGCGCCAGCGTCGTCCCCTCCAGCCCGGCCACCCGCTGCGCCCAGTACTCCCGGTCCGTCACGAAACGGTCGGACGTCCGGTACCGAATATCGATGTCGTACAACTGCCGCAGGCTCACCGCCCGGTTCGGATCCGGCTCGACTCCTGCAACTTTCGCGGAATAGCGGTGCGCGATGCGGCGCAGCATCGTCATGGCGCCGTAGCCGTCGAGGGCGACGTGGTGAATCCTGCTGTACCACAGGAAATGAGTATCGCCGGTCTGCACGATCGACGTCTCCACCAGGCGATCGGCGCTCAGGTCCAACGGTGTGACGTAGTCCCGCTCCATCCACGCGTGGGCCGCCGCGACCGGGTCGTCCTCGTCGCGGAAGTCGACGTACGCAATCGAGGTGTCGGTCTGATGGTCCACGTATTGGAGCGGCTGCCCGTCGACATCGAACACCTTGAGGAACGGCGACTCGAATTCGCGGCCCGCCTCCACCGTCTCCTGCCGCAGCAGGTCGATGTCCAGCGCACCGGAGAATTCGACGTACTGGGCGATCGAGATCGGAACCCGGGGCTCGAGTTGCTGCGCGAACCACGTTGCCCGCTGCGCCGCCGACAGGGGAATCGGCTCGCCGCCTCCCGGAGCCGCATCGACCCATCGCTCCCCCGGCCCATGAACGTCCGCGGGGCGGCGCGTCTCTCCCGCCCCCGGAACGGGTCCTTCACCATCTCCAGGGCACACTCGAACTCGACCTCGCCCCGCCCCAACCAGGGCGGACGCACTCTCTCGAGTATCCGCCCCGGCGATGCGCGGGGTCCAGGGCACTGCGGGTCCAATGGCGCCGATGGATACTGGGCCTCATGACCGAGCGCGTCGACACCCCAGGGACCGAACCCGCGGACTTCCGCGTGCATGTCGTGGCGCAGGCCATCCGGCTGTTCTCCGAGAACGGTTACGAGGCGACGACCGTCGAACAGATCGCGTCGGCCGCGGGGGTGTCGCGGCGGACGTTCTTCCGCCAGTTCCGCTCCAAGGAGGACGTGATCTTCGCCGATCACGAATCGCTGTTGCAGCAGGCCGCCGACTATTTGTCCGGCGAATCCGACGACCCCTGGGCTGCCGTCTGCCGGACGGCGGGCCTGGTCTTCGACCGGTTCCGGGAGAACCGCGAACTGTCGGAACGCCGGTACCAGGTGGTCCAGCGGGTGCCTGCGCTCCGCGACCGGGAGATCGTCACGGGCTTCCGTTACGAGCGGCTGTTCGTCGACTACCTGCGCGGCGTCGTACCCACCGAGCCGGTCCTGAAGGTCATCGGGTTCGCGGCCGCCGTCACCGCGTGCCACAACTTCCTGCTCCGGAACATGATCAAGGGCGACCCCGGCGCCACCGCCGACGAACTCGAGCGGGCCCTGCTGGATGTGCGCCGGACGTTCGGCGTGGCCCCGGGGGCATCGACGCAGGACCGGGACGCGGTGCTGGTGGTGTCGTATCCGCCGGGAACGCCGGTGGAGGAGATCACCGGGCGGATCGAGGCGCAGCTGTCCCGGCGCGGGCGGTGACCGGCCGGGTGACGACAACCACCCTTGACTGGCACTGAGTGCCGTGGTTGACTGCATGGTAGTGGCAGTAGTACGCCGACCACGACCGTAGCGGCACACCTGAACGAACCCATACTTGGCACGGAGTGCCTCGGACTCGGTGCCGTCGAGAACTCAGCAAGGAGCGCCCCATGGCCGGAAATCCGGACTTCGATCTGTTCAAGCTCGGTGAAGAGCACGACGAACTGCGGTCCGCGATCCGCGCGCTCTCCGAGAAGGAGATCGCCCCGTACGCGAAGGAAGTCGACGAGGATTCGCGCTTCCCCGAGGAGGCCCGCGTCGCCCTGGTGAACTCCGGGTTCAACGCCATCCACGTCCCCGAGAAGTACGACGGCCAGGGCGCCGACTCCGTCGCCACCTGCATCGTCATCGAAGAGGTCGCCCGCGTCTGCGGTTCCTCCTCGCTGATCCCCGCCGTCAACAAGCTCGGCACCATGGGCCTCATCCTCAACGGCTCCGAGGAACTCAAGCAGCAGGTCCTGCCGCAGCTCGCGTCCGGCGAGGCCATGGCGTCGTACGCGCTGTCCGAGCGCGAAGCGGGTTCGGACGCGGCCGGCATGCGCACCCGCGCCAAGGCCGACGGCGACGACTGGATCCTCAACGGCTCCAAGTGCTGGATCACCAACGGTGGCAAGTCCAGCTGGTACACCGTCATGGCCGTCACCGACGCCGACAAGGGCGCCAACGGCATCTCCGCGTTCATGGTCCACGAGAACGACGAAGGCTTCGTCGTCGGACCGAAGGAGAAGAAGCTCGGCATCAAGGGCTCGCCCACCGCCGAGCTGTACTTCGAGAACTGCAAGGTCCCCGGCGACCGCATCATCGGCGAACCCGGCACCGGCTTCAAGACGGCACTGCAGACCCTCGACCACACCCGCCCCACCATCGGCGCGCAGGCCGTCGGTCTCGCGCAGGGCGCCCTCGACGCCGCCCTCGCCTACACCAAGGACCGCAAGCAGTTCGGCAAGTCGATCAGCGACTTCCAGGCCGTGCAGTTCATGCTCGCCGACATGGCGATGAAGGTCGAGGCCGCGCGCCTCATGGTCTACACGTCCGCGGCCCGCGCCGAGCGCGGCGAGAAGAACCTCGGTTTCATCTCGGCCGCCGCCAAGTGCTTCGCCTCCGACGTCGCGATGGAGGTCACCACCGACGCCGTCCAGCTGTTCGGCGGCGCCGGCTACACCACCGACTTCCCGGTGGAGCGGATGATGCGTGATGCGAAGATCACTCAAATCTACGAAGGCACCAACCAGATCCAGCGCGTCGTGATGTCGCGTGCACTGTTGAAGTAGGCGGCTTCGCCGCCCGTGCGCCTTTTTGGTAGCTCCCGCTACCAAAAAGGCGCACGGGGAAGGTTATCCACAACTTCGCGGTTATCCACAGGC